>JAIRYV010000054.1 GCA_031267685.1 Treponema sp. | reverse complement strand
TTTCCGGCTTCAAGTGTCTGAAGGGTGAACAATTATGCGGGCAAGATAGAGACGATCAACGAATCGTGGCACATCTACCGCGACAGCGATGTGGTTTTTTGATAAAGAATGGCCACGTTTTTGTACGGGGTTTGACAATTTGGGGAAAAAGAAGTAAAATGGGGGGGCATAGGTAGTGGAAGTGGAGCGGTATCATGGTGAGATAGTAGAAAAAATCATCTTAGTGAACGCTGGAGATGCAATAATGGCCCGGAGCGGCCTAAAGTGTTACAGAAATGTACCGAAGCAGTGAGCATCATCTGGCAAGATCAGTATACCACGAGCCATCCATTCGTGCTTCCTACAGGCGATGAAACCCTTTTGGGCGTCATCCCTCTGGAAGACATGGACGTGATAGTGAATCCGGGTGAATGCCGTTTGGTGGGCGCCCACGGCAGTAAGTGGGTACACCAAGTGCGTTAGCAGCGTTGCGGGGCTTAGTTCCTTACACGGGTTGCGCCACTTCCTCAAACCAGTGCTTTCTGCTATGGTACGGAACGAGGAGGCGTTATGGCGCATACAGTATCAGTAGAGGCTGAGGAGATTCTGGATACGGAGTTCCCTGTGCTGGACAAGGGCTTTGTCCGGCTGGTGGACTATGTGGGCGGGGATGCACGGGTCGTGGAGGCTGCGCGTGTGTCTTATGGTAAGGGTACCAAGAGCTACCGCGAGGATGCGGCGCTCATTGATTATCTTCTGCGTAACCGGCATACCTCGCCGTTTGAACAAGTGGGGCTGACCTTTCATGTCAAGTTGCCTATTTTTGTGGCGCGACAGTGGATACGGCACCGCACTGCCCGTGTCAATGAAATATCGGGACGCTATTCGGTGATGAAGGACGATTGCTATGTGCCAGACCTTACTGACATTGCCGCGCAGAGCATTGGCAATAAGCAGGGCAGGAGCGACGAGGCGCTCGATCCTGCCAAAACCACTGAAATCCGCGCAGCTCTGAGCGCAGGACAGAAGCAGGCATACGCCAACTATACAGCCCTGCTTGACACTGGCCTTGCCCGCGAAATCGCACGGATCAACCTGCCGCTGTCGCTCTACACTGAGTGGTACTGGCAGATTGATCTGCATAACCTTTTTCACTTTCTGGAACTTCGGTTAGATACCCATGCCCAGAAAGAAATTCGACTCTACGCAAAGGTGTTGTTTGATATAGCAAAAAAAGTTGCGCCCTGTTGTTGTGAGGCGTTTGAGCGCCATACTCTGGGTTCAGTATCTTTTTCCCGGGACGAGTTCGCTGAGTTGCAGCGTCGTCTATGCCTGCTTGATGGTGATAGCAGCGACAACGGCGATAAAACCGCACTCACGGGCAAGGCGCTTATGCGCTTTGAGGAAAAGCTGAAGAACGGTAAACAGCAATAGAAACCAGCAACGCGGTTCTGTTTGCGAGGTAAGACTTTGGCCGCCCTAGTCGCTGAACTGATGTTGCCACAGTGGGTTCAACAGGCTCTCCCGCCAGTGAAGAAACTGCTAATGCGAAAAGGCGCATGGGGCGCGGCGTTTGACGGATGAGCGGCTTGCTAAATGGAGAAAAAGAGGGTAAAAGTGGACTGTAAAATAAAGAAACAAGAGAGGTATGATGATGGAGATTTCACTACAGTTGTATTCGATTAAGGAGGAAGCAGCGCAGGACTTCCCCAACGCGCTGAGTCTGGTACAAAAGGCTGGGTATCAGGGCGTTGAGTTTGCTGGTTACTATGGCAACACGCCGGATCAGATGAAGAAACTGCTTGACCAGTACAATCTCAAGGCGGTTAGTACGCATGTGCTTTTAGAGAGGCTCAAGGGAGCGCTGGATGAGGAGCTTGCCTTTGCGAAAACCCTTGGTTACAAGTTGGTGGTTTGCCCTTACACCACGTGCAATAGCAAGGCTGAGGTGCTTGAGAATGCGGCCATACTGGAAGACTGCGCGAAAAAAGCAGCGGCACAGGGCATCACACTGGGTTATCACAACCACAGCCACGAGTTTACCAGCCAGTTTGATGGCAAGTATGCCCTTGACATACTGCTGGAGAACGCGCCGACACTGAAGTTCGAGCCTGACGTGTTCTGGATTGCAGTAGGTGGTGTTGATCCGCTACAGTACCTTGCGCCGCTTGCTCAAAGCGGCAGGCTCTGTGCCTTACACGCCAAGGAACTTGCCAAAGATACTAAGGCAAACGTCTATGTGGGTCAGGGCAGGCTTGACTTTGCCGCGCTTACTCAGCTCTGTTCTCCGTCCGTGCATCCGTGGATCATTGAGCAGGAAGAGTTCTCCAGTGATCACTTTGACGGTATCTTCCAAAGCTATCAGGGGTTGAAGCGGGTTTTTGACGCGCTCTAATCAGTGTAGAATGTGGGGAAATGGTTTCTGGAAATGGCGCCAGACGCTGTTTCCCCTTTTGGTTTTGTCTGTTGGTTTCTTCATATACCCCTGATCTGTCTAGAACGAGACCCTTGATCCGTCCAGAACGAGAACTCGGAGTTCGTCGTCGATGTGCTTTTTTTCAGCGAGGATGTCTTCATAGTGATTGGGCATTTCAGCTTGATTCATGGCAATGTGCAATTCCACAATAAGTTTCTCACGCTGCTTTTTAAGGCAGCGGCGTTTGATCTCCCGTACGCCGTCCGTGATGAGTTGCTCTGGCTTGGCGAAAAATTGCGTTAGCACAGCTTGCGCGACAAGAAAATTCCGTACATTGTCTGATTCGATACGGGCGAGCAAGTCGTTCATGCCGAACTCGTCGCTCATCAAACACTCTTCCATAGCGATAAACAGGTCTTTTGCGGCAGGGGACTCAAGGTCGTTGAGCGATACCTGAGTGCGGAATTCGGGAAACAGATGCTGGTTGAGCGCAACCGCGATGAGCAGGTATAGCTCAGCGTCCATGGTGATTGGTCGGGCTTGCGCAGGTGCTTTGCCTTGTCGCGGCGCGGGTTTGTGGTCAAAGTCTGCGCGGATGGCGCCGCGGTCTGAGTTAAAGGCTTCGGCGATACGGCTGATCGCAGCGTCCCGTGCGACCTCTGAATCAAGCGTTTCAAGATAGGGTAACAGGGTGCTGACGGCCTTAGTCTTGCCCTCAGAAGTGGATACGTCAAAAAGTTTTTTATAGCGAAGCAAGAGGTAGTCAAGGTCAGGCACAGGGTTTTGCATGGCGTTTCGTAGGCTCTCTTCACCAGCCTCTTTCAGAATATCAGCCGGGTCTTTCATGTTTGCCATATTCATCACCACTGCACACGCGAGGCTGTTTTTCCGGCAAGTGAGGATGGCTTTTTCAAGCGCCCGCTGGCCAGCCTCGTCGGTGTCAAACACAAGGTTCACCCACTCTGCCCAGCGTCGGAGCAGCTTTGCCTGCGCATCGGTAAAAGCAGTGCCAAGCGGAGCGACTGCGTTGGAAACGCCGGCTTGGTGCAGGGCAATCACGTCCATGTAACCTTCGGCGATGTAGACAGCTTTGCTCTGCCTGATCTGGGGCATGGCTATATCAATGGCAAAGAGGGTTTGCCCTTTTTTATAAAGGTCAGACTCGGACGAGTTGAGGTACTTAGGGCCTTCCGTGCCGGGCAAAAGCCGTCCGCCAAACGCTATGATTTTTCCGTAGCGGTCGGCGATGGGAAAGATCAGGCGCTTGGCAAAGAAACTGGCGCCGGGGTGCCTTTCGGTAAAGAGGCCAGAGCTGGCGAGGAAGTCTTGTGAGTAACCTTTTTTCGTTAAGAATGGGAATAGCCATGAGCGTTCAGCAGGAGCGTAACCCAGTCGGAATTTTTCAAGCATTTCACGGCTAATTTTTCTGTTTGCGAGATACCTAAGCGCAGCGCGTCCCTCTGAGTGTTCCGTAAGGAAGTAGTGGAAGCTCTTTGCCACGCGGCTGTATAGCTCGGTTATCTCACTTACTCGTTTATCGTTGTGCTGGGACTCAGTGTTGTGGTAGCCGCCGCCTTCGTAAACAATGGGAATGGCGAAACGCTTTGCCAGCAGTTCCACTACTTCGGGGAACTTGAGCTTGTCCATCTCCATAACAAAGTTGATCACCGTGCCGCCTTTGCCACAGCCAAAGCAGTGATACAGTTTTGCGTCTGGATTCACCATAAACGAAGGGGTTTTTTCATGGTGGAACGGGCAAAGTCCCACATAGCGCTCTCCTCGCTGTTCAAGCCGCACATAGTCGTTCAGGACCGCAACTGCATCCAGCCGCTCATTAAGCTCCTGTATAGTGGATTGAGCAATGCGGGTCATCAGGAGCTAGGACCTCTCTTTACATACAACGTGCCAGCTTTGATGTGGTCATTGAGGGTTTTGGAGAAAAAATGCGCGCCCGCGTTGGCGTCAACCAGGCGGAAGTAGAGGTAATCGCTGGTAACGGGATAAAAAGCGGCGTTGAGTGCCACTGCTCCTGGGGCTGAAATGGGGCCGGGCGGGAGGCCGTCGTAAACATAGGTGTTATAGGGGTTGTCGATTTCAGTATCGCGGTTATAGATGACGGTTGGGTGCGGCTTGCCCTGTATCTCGGTAATCACATATTCCACTGTGGCGCAGGACTGGAGCGCCATATCAATCCTGAGCCGGTTGAAAAACACACCGGCCATGAGTGGTGCTTCCTCGTCAACGCGGTATTCCCGCTCCACAATAGAGGCAATGATGACTTTCTCGTATATGTCTTTTGGAGTTAAGGGCGCTGCTTCCGGGTCCCTATCTTCCAGTTCCGCGATGCGCTTGAAAAACGTGTCCGCCATAGTCTTAATCACCATATCGACAGGGTAGTCGGTGGTGAAGAAGTAGGTGTCAGGATACAAAAACCCTTCCATAGTATTGCCTGGTATCTGGTAAGCGTCGAGGATGGCTTTATTCCGCGCAATCTCCAGAAAGGCATCTGCATCACAGATTCCCGCGTCTTCAAGGATATGCGCCATTTTCTTGAGGGTAACGCCCTCTGGTATTGTTACCTTGACGAGTGCTTGTTCTTCCTTGCCCTCAATTAACTGTTGGTAAATGGCGTCTTGTGACGCAGGCAGTTCGATCCGGTATGTACCTGCCTTGATGTAGTCGGTTTTGAAACGAGCAAGGAAGTTCCAGAGATGCCTGCTTTTGATGATGCCGGCGGACTGAAGCCGGCTTCCCACAGAACGGGCGCTTTCGCCGCCCCGCACCTCAAAGAGTATGCTGCCATCGTCGTCTGCCCCCTCTGGCAGTTTATCAGGCGGGTTGTTGAGATACACCATTGTGCCGATTCCCAGACCAGCACCGGCGACAATAAGAACAACAAAGATCATAATAACTTTAAGAATAAAGAGCATGAGATTAAAGGGTCGTTTCATCTAGCACTCCTTCTTATAAGGTGATTTCCAGACCTTCGGTGGCCAGTATGAAACGGGTATCTTTGAAGTGCATAGATTCAGCATAAGAACGTGTCTCCTGAAGATACGCAAACAGTGTCTGATCATCATAAGTGGGATCGTGATGGAATAAAGTCACACACTTTATCCCCCAATGGGCTGTGAAGTCAGCTACCATCTGGAACGAACTGTGTCCCCATTCACGCTTTTCAAGGGCTTGTTCCTGGGTGTACTGCGAATCAATCACAATGAGATCAACATTCTTAAAAAAAGACTCGTTCTCTTTACTATGGACGAAGTCCACGTCTGACAGTTCCACATCAGTTGCGTAGATGAAGCTATGTTTTCCATCATCGACCCGATAAGCATAAGCATCCTGTGGATGCCACATCTTTTTATACGAGATGTTTACGCCCGGCACAGTAGTAAATGCATTACTCAAACAATGGAAGCTCTTCTTCGCCCTCATCGCACTGATGGGTACAGGAAAGTAGGGAGGAAGCATCTGGTCGCCAAGTATCTTTTCAAGGTAAGGTTTGGGTGAGTAGAATTCTACCTGTATAGAAGGGTTGAATGCTGGGATAAAAAACGGCAGGCCCATGATGTGATCCCAGTGGAAGTGAGAGAAGAAGATGCGGTAACGCTCTATTCGAGGCTCTTGCTTTGACAGCGCTATTCCCAGATCGCGGATTCCGGAACCTGCATCAAACACTACGATCTCGCTTGGGTCATCAAACGCGACCGAGACGCAAGCCGTGTTTCCACCCACAGTTCCATAGAGCCACATTGGTAACGCATTGAGGAAGCGCTGCCGTGCTGCTGGCGTTTCAATGTCCTGCTGCGACAAGCGATCAAGTATTGCTGCGATCTTGCTCTGTATTTGGCTTGGCAGTTGAGGCGTTGGAAGAGACCCTCGAACCCCCCAGAATTGGATACGCATCACATTACCTCTCTATTTGATATTCTTGTAACAAGATTTTCGGCATCCTGTTGCTCTAAATATGCCATGATTTCTTCTAGTAAATGGAGTGTACCCTTACCCATACCCGGGCAATCCCTTGCCGCCGCATCCCACGCCTTAGCTGAAACCATGATTGAATGCCAGAAGGGAAAGGTCCTGCATTGCAGGGGGCGCGCCTCATACACTGAACAGCCATTTTTCCAGAAGATACAATCATAGTTGGACTTTTCCTTTAAGGTGAGCTGTTCTGTTCCCCACTTATCAGGAACCCAGCGGCAGTATGTTTCCACAAAGCCTGTATGGGCTATTTGCAGGCTCTCAAGCAGACGAGTGGTGTCGTGTTCAGTAAGAAACACATAGCCGCTTTCGTAACGGCAACACGTTGAACAGCGGGTGCAGGAGAAACGCAGCCCCTCTGCGTAAAAAAGCGCTTGTTGTAACGACATAGCATCTCCAAAAAAAGGGCTGTCCTTACGGACAGCCCCACTGGGGAGTGAAGGATTCGAACCTACGAAGGCGTAGCCAACAGATTTACAGTCTGCCCCATTTGACCGCTCTGGAAACTCCCCCAAAATTCGCTTACGCACCCAGCCATCTCCCGGGGTCGAACCGGGGACCTCGTGATTACAAGTCAGGCGCTCTACCGGCTGAGCTAAGATGGCGACTTGCTTATGCTTTTACTATATCAAGTATAAAAAAGAGTGTCAAGTCTTTTTACTCCGATCTGGACGTAAAATTTCCGCGCCGTTTTGATATACATGACACGGCGTAAACTCGTCGTCCATATAACAGTGTATGAGTACCCGCAGGGTTCGTTCAAGGCTGTCTCGTGTCTCTGCTTCCTGCACGACGAACAGGGCGAGGTTCGCGGCCCTGCCAGCATGACGGAGCGCGGCGGCTGGGTTTATGGCGTCCAGGTCCCGCGTTACCGAGAAGATGAGCGATACAATGTCTGATTCGCGCAGTTGATTCTGCTCGAGCAGTTCGTCATACAAGGCCACAACCTGTGCGGCAATGTCATCCGTATTGTTACGGCAACAGGTTGCGCCCCGTAACGCGATAAGTCTTTTCATCCATTGCCCTCCGCAACAACCAGAATGAAGGCCGCCGCAGCCGCCATTGCAAAACCCAAAAGCCCTATAACGATATACGCGCCGATGTCGCCCGCGTAGTGCTTTGTTTCACGCGCACTGTTTGCTCCCTGAACAAGCAGAATGCAATCCAGAATAATCCCATACAGGGAACCAACCCCCAGAAAAAGACCGAAGATTACAGATAGATGAAGGAGATTGGACTGAGTCGTATCCATAAAGCCTTGATCAGTTCCTATCCCATACAGGAAGAAGGTCAGGACACAGATGGCGAAAAAGAAAGAGACAGTTCGTTTTACCAAAAGAGCAATGATTGGTTTGTTATTCATTTTGGGTACTTTCTTTACTATACTGAATCTATCAATACATTTGGAAGGGATAAAGTTGTGAAAATACTAAAAAAGTTCTTGTGGACCCTGTTTATACTCGTGGTTCTGAGTGGAGTGGCCTTCTTCCTTGGGTGGGCGCAACTCACGGTTCCTGCAGACGCCTATGGGGTGATGATGTCTAAGACACACGGGCTTGACCATACGCTCATCAGGGCCGGAGACTTCCGCTGGGTGTGGTACAAACTCATTCCCAACAATGTCGAGATACTGGTTTTCAGGCTTAAGAACATACTCCGTCCGGTAAGAACCGATGGAGCGCTCCCATCCGGCACTGAATATGCCGCCTTAGCGGGTTCTACCGCCGACTTTTCGTACCAGATAGAGGCAACACTTTCGTTCAGCATAAAGCCGGAGTCCCTCATCGGCCTGGTGAGCAGTAAGTATATCACGGGGCAGGATGGCCTGGGCGCCTTTGAGGAAATGCGTGCCGATGAGATTCAGGCATTTGCCTTACAGCGCCTGCGGGTATATCTGGACGATAAATTGAAGGTGGAGGAACTACTGGCTTCCGGTTCCCTAGCCCAGCTTAACTACGACATTGAGAAGGCTTTCCCCGACATAGAGAGCCTGTCGCTCATCATACACACACCGCGTTTCCCTGACATCAAGCTCTATCAGGAGTTTCGCTCCCTTTATCAGGAATATATTGCACGACAGAAGAATTATCTCCATACTGAAGTCAGTGTGCAGGCGGAGACGAGGATTGATTCCTATATCCGCTTTGATGAGTTATCCAAGATTGGCGAGCTTTTAACCACCTATCCGATACTGCTTCAATACCTGCAGCTGGAAGCGACACTGAAGTAGGTGGAGCGTAACAAAATCTTCGCGTAAAGTGTTTGATTAAGAAAAAAGAGACGAAAGGAGCATGATCTATGCGTAAGGCGCTTGCCTTTGTTTTTCTTGCGGTGTTCTGTATGACGCCGCTTATGGCCCAGAATGGGGATGCGGAAGAGCCGAGTGAAGAGCCTCCCATTGGGTCAGATTGGGTGGAGTTCGTACCCACTCTGTACTCCAGAGGGGATCAGACGGTCAACATTAGTGTTGGGGCTATCTTTCCGACGCTCTTTGTGGGCGCTAACGGAGTGCTTGAAAATAACTTTAAGCCTAAAATTGGCGGTGGTGGTGCGATTGGCTATACCTACTTCCTATCCCCGCACTGGTACCTTGGTGGGGAAGTGGGCTGGGTGTTTGCCTTTACCCTGGGGGAGAACGTGTTCTCCATTGCCCCCTTTGGCCTTCGGTTTGGCTATCAGTTTATCGCATGGCGTTTTGAGTTCCCGGTGGGACTTATGGTTGGCGGCGCTGGTCAGAAGTATCTCAATGAGGAAGACTATTTCGGGCTTATTGTAAAGCCAACAGCAGCGGTATTCTTTCGGGCAACTCCCAGTTTCTCGTTTGGTATCAATGCTGAATGGTGGTGGGTTCCTCAATGGCCAGAGAGTGGCTGGTACAAGCGCGTTGATGGGCATTTTGTGCAACTGACCCTTTCCATGCGGTATCACTTTTAAGAGCAGGAGGTATACTATGTTAAAAAGACGATTCGCCTTACTATCAGCGCTTGGGTTACTGTTTTTTGCCTGTAAACAGTCCCCTATTTTTTATGAGATTTCCCGTGAAGTGGAGCCGCTAGATCCTCGGATTGCGGGATCGCCCACGAATATCGTGCAGAGAGGTAATACACTCTATGTAGCCAGTAGGTTTGGAAGAACGGTTTATCAATATGAGGGATCAGAGTGGAGTGTCCTGACCGAAGCCCCAGAGAAAATCATTGAGCTTGCGATAACGGATAATGTGCTATACGCATTGACCGGAACTCCAGGTTCCCTGCGCTTGCAGCAATTTTCTCTCTCCTCGTCGGCACTACCCTCCGCGTCTTGGGGATACTCGTCCGCGTCTTGGGGATACTCGTCCGCGTCTTGGGGATACTCGTCCGCGTCTTGGGGACACTCGTCCGCGTCTTGGGGACACTCGTCCGCGTCTTGGGGAGATTCGTCCGCGTCTTCGGGACACTCGTCCGCGTCTTCGGGACACTCGTCCGCGTCTTCGGGACACTCGTCCGCGTCTTCGGGATACTCGTCCGCGTCTTCGGGGCTAACCTCCGTAGCGCTGAGGTCAACATCAGATTCCACATGGAGTTCGATTGATACAAAGGGCTACAACGTACAGTCCATCTATGGGGCTGGAGAGTATCTATTTGCCGGAAGCATGGATAATTCCTCTAGCTGCTCGATCCTGTATGTTAAGGAAGGGGAGAGCAAGTTGACGCGATTGAAGTTAGACACCAGCCTGCTCAAGGGCGCTGTCTATGATGAAACCACCTACTACCTCGCCACCAACGGCAACGGTATCCTGACGACCACGGACCCTTCATCTAGCACATTACAAGATGGCTCTAAGTATAAGATCGTGGGGATCATCAAGGTGGGCGATAAGATCGTGGGGGTCAGCAGAGACGGCTATATCCTATATGGCAATGCCTCCAATGGCTTTACTGCACATCCGTCAGGCGTAACCTATACTGGCGCACTCGCTACTTGGAAAAATCCTAATGATACTACGCAAAACCTGCTCCTGCTGGGGATTCAGGGTGGCGGCGTTTCTACGGTTCATGGCTATCGGGAAATTCTGCTAAAGGACGATGGAACATTAAACCCCGACAATATGTCGCTGAGCAGGCCGGGTGAAAACGAGCCTTCAAGCGTGCGGGACTATGAGCAGTATGTCGTAGACATCGGTAAACAACCACTTTCTTCTATTATACAAGCGCCTGGTGGAATCCTCTTTGCTGCGACCGCTAAAGATGGTCTTTGGTCGTACAGAGAGCGCAACGGGAAGTTTGTCTGGAACGCCGAGGATTGAGGATTGAGCGAGCTTTTTAACGTTGAGGGAACTGAGCGACCTCTTGCTGACCGTATGAGGCCCAGAACCCTTGACGACATTATTGGTCAGGATCACATTGTCGGAACCGGACGGCTTCTCAGACGGGCGATTCAGGCTGATCGGCTTTCGTCGCTCATATTCTATGGCCCGCCCGGAACCGGCAAGACCAGCCTTGCGCGGGTCATTGCCAATACCACAAAAAGCGCCTTTGAAAGCCTCAACGCTGTACTCACTGGCATCAAAGACATTCGCGAAGTGATTGAACGCGCTGATGAGCGGCGGCGCTTTCATGGTAAGCGAAGCATACTGTTTGTTGATGAAGTACACCGCTGGAACAAGGCGCAGCAAGACGCGCTCCTGCCTTGGGTGGAGAATGGAACCGTGATCCTGATTGGCGCTACTACTGAAAACCCCTTTTTTGAGGTAAACCGCGCTCTGGTCAGCCGCAGTCGCATCTTTCAGCTTAAATCACTCAGCTCCGATGCGCTCCGACAGACTGCGCTCAGGGCGCTTGCCGATACAGAGCGTGGTTATGGGAAGTGGCATGTGAGTTTTGAGGAAGGCGCCCTGGAACATCTGGTAGAAGTGGCAGGCGGGGATGCGCGGAGCCTGCTCAACGCGCTGGAATTGGCGGTTGAAACAACGTCTAGTGGCGATTTGCACTGGCCGCCGCCTGTAAGCGCGGATATCCGCGTATCGTTTGAGGCTGCTGAGGAGAGCATACAGCGTCGCGCCGTGCTGTACGACCGTGACGGCGACTATCATTTCGACACGATCAGCGCCTTTATCAAAAGTGTGCGGGGAAGTGATCCAGACGCGGCCTTGTACTGGCTTGCCAAGATGCTTCGTGCTGGCGAAGATCCGTCCTTTATTTTCAGGCGCATGATCATTCTTGCCAGTGAAGACGTGGGTCTTGCGGATCCGCAGGCGCTTGGAGTGGTCATTTCCTGTGCAGAGTCGTTTGACCGCATAGGATTCCCTGAAGGCAACTTCCCGCTGGCTCATGCCTGTCTCTATCTTGCCACTGCGCCCAAGTCAAACACAACGCTTTCGTTTTTTGATGCCCTGTCCGAGGTAAACAAAGAGGATGCAGAGGTTCCCAAGCACCTGCGCGACGCGAGTCGGGACCGTGAAAGTTTTGGTCATGGAGAGGGTTATGTGTATCCCCATGCCTATCGGGAACATTGGACTGCCCAGCAGTACCTTCCCACCGCGTTACAGGGGAAGACGTTTTATATGCCGTCAAGTGTGGGTTATGAGGGGCGCATCAGGGAGGAGACGCTTCGTAAGCGTGAGGTTCAGGCGGCGGTTGCTATGGCTGATCGGGCTGACGAGCTTGACGACCTTACCTGGTCGGCGTCGTCAAAAGGGCGGGAAGGCTGGTTTAAACGGCTTGAGTCGGGAAGAAGCGCGTTATTGCTTGCGGATCGTGATGCGATTTTGGGGCAAGGCATTGCCCGTCATGATCGGGTACTTATCCCCTCGGCCAATGATGGCCTTTTGTTGTGGGAGAGCCTTCGCCGCGCTCCTGAAGGCATGAGCGCGGCGCTGGTGGATACCGAGTCGGCGCGGGACGCGCTGTTACGCTATGCCGCGTCGCTAGACGAGGTTGAGCAGCCGCAGATCGCGGTGTTTCCGGCAGGGAGCCTACCCACGCCGGAGGAAGCGGAGCGCCTCTTTACCACTGGCATCTTTGATCATATCTTTGCTCGCGAACCCTGGCGCAAGGGTGCCGACGCTGTGGTGTTTCGTTTGTTTGCAGAGGCCGCCAGGCAACTCATTGCTCCGCAGGGAGATATTGTTATACTGCAATCCCCACCAGCGCTGGGCGAGCGTATATCCCGCATACTGCGGGACGAATGTAATGCGCTGGCGGCGCTTGTCGCAAAGCTGGAGGAGGCTGAAAGCGTTTTTTTCGCTGGCCAGAAAGACCCCCGCCTGAGCTGGGATCAAGCGATGCTTGAAACGTGTTTTGAGGATGCGGGTTTTAACACACACCTGTGTGTACTGGAGCAAAAGGAAGAGCGCCTTATCACTGTGCGCGACCTCAATGTCTGGTTTGATTGGCAGAAGTCAAGCTGGGGTGCGTTCATTGCCAATATACTCGGCGAGGAACTCTTCTTTGAGGCAAAGGCTCTGCTGGGTGAACGGATAAGGCAAGGCCCGCTTATCTGGCGCTGGAAGAGTCTTTTGTTGTCTGTTTCAATCCACGCGCTTGTATGAAGCGCGTCCCAGTTGCCTTTACGAATATTCACGAATATTGATGAGAGGGGGTTAAAGTTTTCTGGGGTCGAAGCCGAAGATATTAACAATTAAGGGCTTTTACGAGATCAAACATCTATTGTGAAAAGCACTTAAAAAACTATAAGGCAAGGAAGCCTTTAGATATTATCAAGGAGGATGACATGATCATCAACCACAATTTGAGCGCTCAGTATGCCAACCGGTCTCTGGGCATTACCCAAGGTAACATTACCAAAGGTATGGAAAAGCTGACCTCTGGGGAGCGGATTAATCGTGCCGCTGACGACGCTTCAGGGCTTGCGGTCTCCGAGAAAATGCGGAGCCAGATTCGCGGTCTGAATCGTGCTTCTGCAAATGCCGCTGATGGCATTTCTTTTATCCAGACGACCGAAGGTTATCTTCAGGAAACGCAGGATATTCTTCAGCGGATCCGTGAACTTTCTGTCCAGTCCGCCAACGGTATTTATACCGCAGAAGATCGTGCACAGATTCAGGTCGAGGTTGACCAGCTCATTGACGAGGTTGACCGCGTTGCCAGCCATGCCCAGTTCAACGGCGTGAATATGTTGACCGGCCGCTTTGCCAGCCAGACTGGTGAGAATACGCCTACCTCAGAGCTGTGGATTCACGTTGGTGCGAACATTGATCAGCGTGAGCAGGTCTTTGTTCAGGACATGACGGCTGCGGGCCTTGGTCTCAAGAATAGGGAAGACGGAAGCGTGCTCCAGCTTACGGATAGTGAGCTGGCCAACCGTGCTATTGCGACGATGGACGAGGCGCTCAAGACGCTCAGTACCCAGCGGGCAGATCTCGGTGCATACCAGAACCGGCTTGAGAAAGCCATTGGTGGCATTGATATTGCTGCCGAGAATTTCCAGGCATCTGAGTCTCGCATCCGCGACACTGACATGGCCAAGCAGATGGTCGATTTCACCAAAGACCAGATTCTGTCTCAGGCCGGAACCGCGATGTTGGCTCAGGCCAATCAGCGGACATCCTCTGTGTTGCAGCTTCTCCAGTAGTGAAAGAAAACGCCCGTACTACGGGCGTTTTCTTTGCTCCCAAGATTCTTTAAAAAATTCTCTTAAAAAACGATTTTTAGGGTATTTGGCCTTTGACAAAAATCTTCGCTTGGTGTTATTATTGGAACAAGCCGTATGGCGGTATGGACTGTTTATCATTCGATATAAAGGGGATGATAAGTGTTCTGTTCCGTGTTTTGGTGCTTTTGGAAGCAAGGCGCGAAAGTCTTTCAGAAGTCTCGATTATGCGGTGTAGCCTCAGCTATGGACAGCAGAGGTAACTAACTCAAGGAGGGTTATATGATCATAAATCATAACATAAGCGCCCTGTATGCTAATCGGAATCTGGGACAGACCCAGAATTCAATATCAGCGAGCATGGAAAAACTGAGCTCCGGCGAGCGGATCACTAAGGCTGCTGATGACGCTTCAGGGCTTGCGGTTTCCGAGAAAATGCGGAGTCAGATCCGCGGTCTGAACCAGGCGAGCCAGAATGTACAGAATGGCGTCGCCTTCATCCAGACAACTGAAGGTTATCTTCAGGAGACTCAGGACATTCTCCAGCGCCTTCGGGAACTTTCGGTGCAGTCTGCTAACGGTATCTACACCACGGAAGATCGCGCACAGATTCAGGTTGAGGTTTCCCAGCTTGTTGATGAAATCAACCGTGTTGCCAGCCATGCTCAGTTCAACACAATGAACCTGCTGGATGGCAGTTTTGCGCAGGATGGCGAGAAGGGAGGTATGCGGATTCAGCTTGGTGCTAACATTGACCAGAACGAGCAAGTCTTCATCGCTCGGATGGATGCTGAAGGACTTGGTTTGGCGGGTGAGCAGGGAAGTCTTAATTTGACCACTGCTGATGACGCTAATCTGGCTATTTCTACGCTTGATCAGGCGCTGAACTTGGTTTCAACCCAGCGCGCCGAGCTTGGCGCTTCTCAGAATCGCTTTGAAAAGGCGATAGGCGGTATTGATATTGCCGCTGAGAACCTCCAGGCCGCTGAATCCCGCATCAGGGATGCAGACATAGCTAAAGAGATGGTGTCCTATTCCAGGGACCAGATTCTCCAGCAGGCTGGAACAGCGATGCTGGCCCAGGCGAATGTACAGACCCAGTCGGTCTTGCAACTTCTCGGCTAAACAGGTTCTGGAAACGCGGAAACGCGGTTCCTTCACGTTACGTTTTAAGCGAATCAAGAGACATCTGGACGTCGTCTTTTGAAACGCAAGACGGGGAGTTTCGCGCCCTTCCCCGTCTTTTTTTATGCCTTTTAGAGGAGGCTATATCAATGGACATACAAATGCAAGCTACAGAAACCCCTGTAAAAAGTGTTATATTACATCCAAGTCCGACGGGGCAATCCCAAAAAGCAAAAGCCACAGATGAAGCGCCTGAGCAAAACCCTGTGTTCGAAATCCATACAGTTACGTCACAGCTTGAGCAGGTCAGCCATACATTTAACAAGAAACTCAAGTTTGAGGTGATACCTCAATCGCACGAGGTTATTGTTAAAGTGATCGATCCTTTAACCGATAAAGTGATTAAAGTGTTACCACCTGAAGAACTGAGGCTTCTTCATAATCAAATAAGAGAAATGATTGGTCTTTTGTTTGATGAACACATTTAACATAAGGTAGAGCAGCGCAATAGCTGTTCAAAGGATCGCCAGGGGCTATGTCCGATGTTTACATACCCGGTGTAAGTAGCCGGTTTAATACTGATCAGCTTATTGAAGGTCTCATGAGGGTTGAACGTCTTCCCAAAGATCGTGCTGAGAAAAATGTTGAAGACTTGCAAACCCAGAAAACATACTGGCAGAATATTGGTCAGCGTATTACGGCATTGAGAGATAGCGCCCGCCTTCTCTATTCGTTCCAGAATCCGTTCAATGACCGGATCGTCAGTTCATCAGACTCATCCGTGCTGAGTGGAACTTCTACCCGTCAGGCCGATAATCAGGAACACTATTTCACTGTTAAGCAAATCGCGCAGGCCGACCGTTTCCTGTCTCAGCCCCTTGATAACTCATTCCGGGTTGACGAAGGAACCTATACCTTTTCCATTGGAAAAGATGAAGTTTCCTTCAACTTTCGGGGCGGGTCTTTACAGGAATTTGTTGATACCCTGAATAGACGAGGAACGAATAAGCTACGGGCAAGTCTAGTTGCGGTACAACCTGGCAAAAAATCACTGTTAATTGAATCGCGTATAACTGGCGCGGAAAACCGGCTACTGTTTTCAGGCGCGGCTGAGGATTTCGCGGTTCGTACTGGCATTCTGGAAGATAGCGGCGTTGCCGTTGTCGCGCCCGAACCTGCTCACGTGGCTCCACCACCACCTCCCGTTGTCGAGCCTGTTCCTGTGGAGCTGATGGTGCGAGAAGAACCACTCACGATAGATGCTGGCGGAACAGCGCTTATTCCGTTTGACGTGGGCTTCGATTATTCCCAGGACGGAACCCTGCGTTTTGAGATAGCCACTATGATTCACGCCGAAGAGCCGAAACCAGCGCCTTTGGAGCAAGAGTCGCCAGTGGCTGAAGCCCCGGCCATCGCACAGAACGCCGTAAAAGAAGCGCCGTCGGTTTCCACTGAATCCCATGCGCTTTCAATGGCCGCAACCGCGCTTGCGGAATCCGCGCTCGCACTTTCATCAGCCGCCGCCGCTATTACCGGCGCAGTTGCCGTACTTACTACACCCACACCATCAGCGGCACTAAACATCGCGCCTGAGCCAGAAACTGAATCAGTGTCGGTCGAAGAAACGCCACCAGACATGGCATCGACAGCGCCCGCTGAGGAAGAACCAGTCGCTCCCAATCCTGAAGCAGTGCTTACCATTGCTGAAGATGCGCCGCCTCAAGACGAGCCTGTTGTAGAAGCAGCGCCTGAAGACGCGCCACTTGTTGCAGAAGAAGCAAAAGAGCTGGAACCACTGGCAGAAGAAATTCCCGTAGTTACGCAAGAAACCCAGCCAGCACCTGAGCCGCTGCGAGTGGATAACATGAATATGCTGTTCCTTACCTTTACCGACGGCACAACAGGCATACTTCCGCCTGTCGAAGATTCGACTGATTTCAAAGCGTATCAGTACAAGATTTCTGATATTGCCGACGGCAAGGCCATCGCTTCTATAGATGTTGTGAACCTCAATACACATCGGGACTTGTCTATCCGCAACATAAGTTTCACTGCCCTGAAAACCGAGCCAGAGCTAGTAGAGCTGCCGCAACCAGAACCAGCCTTAGTGCTTGTGGAAGCAGCGCCAGCGCGGGTGAGTACTGGCGTGCCGCATACACCAGTCTCCCTGGCGCAGGACGCGATTATATATATGGAAGGAATCGAGATCAGTCGCCCTACCAATACCTTTGACGACCTGCTCACCGGTATTACGCTTACGGTAAAAAAACCATCCGAGATGCCAGTCAGGTTTGGGGTTGAAGCGGATCGAGAAACGATCAAAGACTCAATCATCGCGCTGGTGGGAAACTATAACCGACTTGTGGCCGAGATCAATGTCGTTACTCAAAGAAATGAGACGGTTATCAATGAGCTTACCTATCTTTCAGAGGATGAACGTGCGGATCTTCGCAACCGTCTGGGGGTTTTTTCTGGAGACTCAACTCTGACCCAGTATAAGACTAGCCTACAACGCGCCGCCACCGTTTCTTATTCTACATCAGCAGAGGATGATCTCGCACTCCTGTCGCAGATAGGCATCGGTACCGATGTTCGGGGAACTACGGGAAGTGGCGGCTATGACCCATCACGACTGCGCGGTTATCTTGAAATTGACGAAAAATTGCTGGACGCAGCCCTCGACCGAGACCAAAGCGCAATTCAACAGCTTTTTGGTCAGGATACCGACGGCGACCTCATTGTTGATTCCGGCATCGCCTATATGTTTGAGACGCTTTCCAGACCCTATACCGAAATCGGTGGCATCATCACCTTGAAAACAAACACTATTGATGCCAGAATCAGTCAGGAACAGCGGCGTATTGAGACGCTAGATCGTCAGCTCGCCGCAAAAGAAGCGTCTTTGAAACTTCAGTATAGCCAAATGGAAGATGCCTACAACCGTATGCAACAAATGACTTCTTCCCTCGACCAGTTCAGTCAGCAAAACAACAACAACAACAGGTAGTATATGCATATATTCATTAACGAAGACCCAGTAGACATTGTAATTGAAGAAGAAAAAACCATCGGCGATGTACTCGCGGGCATTGACGCCTGGCTCGCTGGGTCTGAAAACCAGATAAGCGGATTGCGAATCAATGATGAGTCGATATGCCTGTCCGCTATGACCAAAGCCTTTGAACGGAGTCTTGAGCATATCGACAGTCTCAACATCACCGTCAGCACATGGGACAGCCTCGCGGTAGAAGCTCTGCTTAATTCGCAGGAAACTCTTTCATCTTACGCAGCCAGCTCGTTTGATGACAAAGCGCACATCAAGAAGGTATGGGAAGAAAGCGCCGCCGCACGTTTCCTTGCCGAATTCATTCCCGATATTTTTGCGCTATTGGTAAAAACCTTATCCAGCGAAGCTAATGCCGGTGAAATGGCACAGATCATTGATGAGCGCACTCGTGAGTTTACCGATACCAACTCGGAAATGCGCACATTGGGCAAGCTCATTTCCAACCTGGCAAAGCGCCTTGAAGAACTCCCTCTGGATATCCAGACAGCGCAGGACAGAAAAGTCGCCGAAACTGTGCGTATCTTTTCTCTGGCCGTAGACAAACTACTCCGGATTATTCATATTTTAAAAATACAAAATGTGAATATAGAGAATGTCGCCATCGACAATCAGCCCTTCTCCTTGTTTATCGAAAAATTTACCGCCTTATTGGGAGAGTTCCTGGCCGCCTACGAAGGTAACGACGTGGTGTTGCTTGGAGATTTAGCAGAATATGAGCTTTCACCTCGTCTTCTGAAACTTTATACAGCTATGGGAAGCATAATTTTATGAAAGTACTCGGAATCAAAGACATTACTCGGAAAAATGTACCTATTTACTATCGTATGTTTTTTTCAGGCTACGCCAGCTTGGAGTTGGTTGCTAACAGTTCAATAGAATGCAAGATCGATTTTTCCATTGAGATAAAGCCCACCGGTGTAAAGGAAATTCTCGTTACCCTTGCTGAACCGGTTCATTACCCGTTGGTCCCGCTTATAAAGGCGCTGAAAACAGCCATAGATGATCTTGACAAGAATGGAAAGTTGCCTCTTTAGCGTTGTTTCGTCCTCACCGGAAGAAACCATAGCCCTCGGAGAGCATATCGCCACGCTTTTACACAAAGGCAGTGTCGTGGCCCTGCGCGGCGGACTTGGCACGGGCAAAACCTGGCTTGCTAAAGGTATTGCACGAGGACTTGGCGTTACCGAAGAGGTAACAAGTCCCACCTACACTATCATTTCCGAGTATGATGGTCACTTGCCTTTTTATCACATTGACGCTTACCGACTGCACGGCGACAATGACTTCGCCGCCATAGGCGCTGACGACACGCTCTATGGCAATGGCGTAACGGTTATCGAATGGAGTGAGCGAGTAGCTCAGTCTATACCTGATACTGCCTTAACTATTGAAATTGCGATCCTTGAAAATGCCCATCGGCTGATTACCGTAAAAGAGGCCACAGCATGATTATGCTTGCACTTGATACCGCAACCGCGCTCTTATCAGTGGCGCTTTCCATAGACCATGATCCGGCTGAGACCTGGTATGTCGAAATTGATGCAGGGCAGCGTCACTCCGAGCTGCTCATGGACATGATCGACGGCCTGCTTAAAACCGCCGGCATGGTTCCCGCTGATGTGGACGCACTTGCCAGTATGAAAGGCCCTGGTTCCTTCACCGGCCTGCGTATCGGTTTCTCGGCGGCTCAGGGTATGGCGCTTGCACTGGGCATCCCTTCGCTCAGCATCCCCACGCTTGACTGTATGGCCATCCCACACCAGCACTGGCCCGGCATTGTTGTTCCAGCCATAGACGCCAGAAAGCACTGCTTCTTCAGCGCCCTGTATCGCGGCAGAGGTAACGCGCACGCCGCAGAGCGACTCACCGATTACATGGACGCGGATAGCGCCGCTATTGTGCAGGCGCTGAACACCGTAACCCGGGATAAGCCTGTTTTGTTAACTGGCCCTGACGCCGAACTGCTGGCAACCGCCTTACACGAAGCGCCCCTGTTTAACAAAACCCTGCTGCACCTCGATCCAATACGCAGACGCGGCTATGCAAAAGAGCTGGCGGCACTCGCACGGGCAAAACTTGCCACAAGCAGCACGGCAGACATCGCCGCAGAACTGCACTCCGGCCTTCTCTACCTCCGCAAAAGTGATGCAGAACTGCACGAGCATTAAAAATTACGCTATCGCCGTTCCCCCTCCGTATGCCACCTTTGATACACAAACACTAATCAGTGCGTGTACTAACGATTTCTCATACCAAACAGTCATTAAAAACCAGTCATATATCACCTGCCAATACCTGTATTCAGGAGGCAAATCTCGCCAGGGACAGCCGGTTCTCAGGATATACCGTATATCGCAAAATACTTTGTAATGAAATACGGTAGGCAGACACCCTTTCCAGATGTAACGTCCTTCGATGATTAGCACAACCTTCTGGTTAAACAGTTCTTCGCTTAGCAGATACAGCCGCTTGTTTTCCTCCATCCGCCTTCCTCTATACAAAAACAGACCGCATGGGTGAGTCAGTCCTCAAGTGCCGTTGAGGAGATACTGGCAAATATACAGCGTGTTACTCAGACCTTCGTCATCCTCAAGTGAGCAATCAAAGACGATCAGTGCGCTATTACATAAGATAAACAACTCTATTGACAAGATCATGAAGTCAACAAGTGGAGTCCTAACGAATTGTGAGTCGATAAACAAGGGGATGTGGGTAGTGATGGCGCAAGAAACGAGCATGCGGGCGACGATGGCGGAGCAGGGGGAGGAAAGCAAGCAGATTCTTCGGTCTATCGAGAACGTGCAAGAGATAACGAGTGAAGTCCAGCGCAGCGCGGAGGCGATGAGAGAAGGCAGTCGCAGGATTATACGAGAAAGCACGGTCATTGAGCAGATAATGGTTGAGATACAGGACAGGATATAAGAAATGACGAGTAGTGCTGATCAGATAAAGAGTACTTTTCATGGGGTGAATGACATAAGCGTTAATAACAAGCAGCAAATAGCGGTATTAGCGCAGGAGATTTCAAAGGAGGCGCCTTTTGTATCTTAGAGTCTCTCAGGTTCTTTCAGGATAGAGAGCGTGTTTTAGTAAGGGGAAATCTTCCCCTTTTTATCATTTTTTTATATATTCTAAGAAGGTATACAGTTGAGTAATCGAAAAGTAAGTAGTGATACAGCCCTCGTGTTGCATGTTTGGACTCCTGTCGCGCCGGACTCTGGCGAGAAACTGCTGGTTTATGTCTATATCCACAGCAGTGGCTTTGGAGCAGGGGCGAGCAATGACAAGATGACTGGAGGACCGCGTTTTGCACGCAATGGTATCGTAACAGTAACCGTGAACTACCGGCTTGGTACGCTGGGCTTCTTTGCCCCCTATGGAGCAGACCAAGTTCCACTGCATGCGTTTTTTATAACGCCGAACTTTGACGACTATGTGCTTCCGAAAGACCCGGCGGCAACCTTGCAGGCAGGCGACTTCAATCAGATACCTATCCTTATAGGGTTTACCCGCGATGAAGGGACGCTCTTTATTCAGAGCCTGGTTGATGAGAATACTTACAAAAATTTGGCGGCGCATATACTAAGAAAAGATTATGGCGCCTTTGTAGAGCGTTTCCCGGTTGACGAGCAGTACTCGGCGGCGCAACGGTCCCACCAGCTTATAGCCTATCGGTACAAGTACAACTTTGCCGCATCTGACAATCCGCAGATGGAGACCTTCGGCGCGTATCATTCGAGCGCGTGTTAATCGTTTTTACGCCAGTGAGCGACTTTATGGGGTCACCGGTTCTGCATACGCGACAGTAGGAAGGCAAGTGGTTTTCCAGGCTCCGGCGGCAGGCCGAGAATGGTTGACGCCCCTCTGCGTCGTTAAGAGTGAATAACGTTTTTCGTAGTATTCTGCAAGGCTTCTTATAGAATACTATGAATACTACGAAAACACCGTAGAACACTATTGGAGTTCTATAGGTCGCTACAGGACATTTAGAGAACATTCCAAAACATCTTAGAGAACACTACTGATATCCCATAGAACTTTGCGGTGATTCCCACGAACTTTGCGGGGATCCCCGCGAACTTTGTGGGAATCCCCACGAACTTTGTGGGAACTCCCGCGAACTTTGTGGGAACTCCCACGAACTTTGCGGGGATTCCCACGAACTTTGTGGGAACTCCCACAAACATTGCGGGGATCCCCACAAACATTGCGGGGATCCCCGCGAACCTTGTGGGAATCACCGCAAAGGTTCCCGAATCCATTATATCACATTATGGGAATGTTATAGAAAGCCCCAAACCGGGAAAAATGCTCCATAAAACTTTGAAAAAGAGATAAATTTATGCATGAACCCTTTATTTCCTGTCCTGATTACGCTTTGTTTGAATGAGTAAAGACGCTTTTAGCGTATATAGACTCCATGTTGACGTTTTTTAACATTCCCGCATAGACATCAAGGCCAGTCCAGAGGCTTTTCACTGCTTATGAAACGGCTTTTAACACGATCTAGAACCAAAACACAGGGAATATGGATACTCTAAACAAAAACAAAGCCTAAGAAGCCTTGACTCAAAGCCTTAAAACGTTCAACAAGGGCGATTTGCCCTATAAGTTAGCTGTTTCAGACGCGATCAGAGCAAGAATGAGGCTGCCCTTGCATGACAACACAAGGACAGCAATCCCTGCGTCAACAACGATCCTGGAACTGAAACTTGATAGCTCAGTTATCCGGTATATTATTGTTCATTTTAAGAATAGGGAAGACCTTACAGATTTTGCCACAGGCTTGTTGATACCAGTCTATGCTGTTCATACAAACAGTGCAGGATTGGTAGTTTTTATGTTGCGCTGCTTATCGGGTGGGTGTATGCTCTACAGAGTGTTATGCGTTTTTTCTATCATTGGTATAGGAGGAACCGTATGATTTTTTTTATTATCGGGATCATTGCATTGATACTAGGCTCCCTAGTATACGGCAAGATCGTGGAGAAGATCTTTGTGATCAATTCAAAAGCCAAAATCCCCACATGGAAGGCATTGCTCATTCAGTTTCTAATGATGGCGCGTTGCATCAAAACCGAAGGGGACGGCCGCAACGTATTCTATGGCGCCCTGATCATTGAAGGTGTTGTAGCCATGATCTGGGCAGCTGCTGCCATGGCGCACTTCGGCAGTCAGGAGGGACTTGCCGCTGCTGTAATAGTCAAGACAGTTTCGATTGATCTTATGGGACCCCTTGACGGCGTGCTTGCAGTGCTTGGCGTAGTTGCCTGTCTCATCACGTCAGGCGATACAGCTTTTCGCAGTGATCGGCTTGCTATTGCTGATATTAGCACGTTCGACCAGAAGCCCATCAAGAACCGCTTTATCATTGCCGTACCGCTTTTCGTCGTTGGCATTTTGCTTGTAGTGTTTGCCATTGGCAGTACTGCTAACTTCAACATGATCTGGCGTTACTTTGTCTGGTCTAACAAAACCCTTGTGGCCATTGCGCTTTGGACTGCCAGTGCCTATCTTGCTCAGACCAGTGCTGCATAGTGTTCTTAATAAGATGAGCTGATTCTCAACGGCGTTCAAGTGCTTTACTATAGTTCTTCAATTTCTTTGCGCGAAAGGCCGCTAAACGTCATGATTTGCTCCACAGAAAGGCCGCCCACTTTCATGTTCCGCGCGCCCTCTTTCAAGCCTTCCGCCTTGCCCTCTTTCAGTCCCTCTTTCAGTCCCTCTTTCAAGCCTTCTGCCTTGCCCTCTTTACGCGCAAAGTTCATGCCGCTGGTGAAATCAAAGAGCGCTCGATCGCGCATATCGTAGTATCTCATCAATTCCTTGTCGCCTGA
>JAIRYV010000024.1 GCA_031267685.1 Treponema sp. | reverse complement strand
TAGTGTCATCGAATAGCATAGGCTAGTGTCATCGAGTAACACAGGCTAGTGTCATTGAATAGCATAGGCTAGTGTCATCGAGTAGCATAGGCTAGTGTCATCGAATAGCATAGGTTAGTGTCATCGAATAGCATAGGTTAGTGTCAGTGAGTAGCACAGGCTAGTGTCATCGAATAGCATAGGCTAGTGTCATCGAGTAGCATAGGCTAGTGTCAGTGAATAGCATAGGCTAGTGTCATTGAATAGCATAGGCTAGTGTCATCGAGTAACACAGGCTAGTGTCAGTGAATAGCATAGGCTAGTGTCATCGAATAGCATAGGTTAGTGTCATCGAATAGCATAGGTTAGTGTCATTGAATAGCATAGGCTAGTGTCATCGAGTAACACAGGCTAGTGTCATTGAATAGCATAGGCTAGTGTCATCGAATAGCATAGGTTAGTGTCATCGAATAGCATAGGTTAGTGTCATTGAGTAGCATAGGCTAGTGTCATCGAGTAGCATAGACTAGTGTCATTGAGTAGCACAGGCTAGTGTCATCGAGTAGCACAGGCTAGTGTCATCGAGTAGCATTGAATAGCACAGTAGTTTGAAAAAAGATATTTAAGTACAAATCTAATCAGCCTTTGTATATCAAATTCGCATATTCTGGTATATTGGTAAGTCTATGGATTTTAATAAAGTTACGAAACAAGAGAGGATCGCCGAGCAGGTATACCATGCGCTTCATCAAGCGATCCTTGACAAGCGCTTTTCCACTGGACAAAAGTTGCCTTCGGAGAGTGCTTTGTGTGAGCAGTTTGGTGTAAGCAAGGCGTCGATCAAAAGCGCCTTATATAGGCTTTCTACGCTGGGGCTTATCGAAACCCGCGTTGGTCAGGGGAGTTTTGTTCTTGATCCTAGCGATAATCTGTTTTTGGCCCAGCTTGGCGAGATTCCTCTGAGTAATTGTAATGTTTCCCAGATCAACGAATACCGTCTCTACTTTGAGATGGACACAGTGCGGCTTGCCATGAAACGGGCTACTGATGAAGATTTCAGAAAATGTGAGAGTATACTTAAGCGAATGGACGATTCTATCGTGGCTGGCGACATTGCGCTGCATGATAAGATGGATTATGAGTTTCATCTGGAAATTTGTAAGGCTACCAAAAACCGCGCCTTTGTATTCGCTTATGAAACCGTTGGCAAACTGCTCCGCCGCCATGCCGCTATCCTTAGTGAAGGCTATTTCAAAAAGATAAGCGGACAACAGCCTGGGGAGGACATACACTGGAGACTGCTTGACGCGATAAAGGCCAAAGACATCGATGCCTGTAGGAAATGCTACCTCATCTTGTTCTCGGTTTTTGAAACTCTGCAAGAGGCCGATTTCCTAGACTGCTGAACAGTATCTTTCTCACCGGGGTTTTGAGAAGCGCCATGAAAGCGTGAATGTCCAGTGGTCTGGGAAGACGGGTGAGACTAGCCCAAGACTGAGGCGGCCTCGTTTACCCTGTATTGAGGCACGGAAGCTTGTATCCCAGACTGCATCTTTGTTTTTCGGCAGGGTATAGCCAAGGGCAGCGCTGAAACGGGCTATGCCCCAACCCCAGGAAAGTACGCTGGCGACTTTGGCTGAGGCGAAGATAGTGGAAGAGTCCAGCTGAGGGAAGAGCGCGGGCTGTGTATCGACGACAGACTGAAAGACGGCGTTGCCTGATAAGGCGGTGTGTATTGGACCAAGATTCAGACCAAAGGACGCTTCGGCTTTGTCTTTAACTTTTGCCCAGTTTGTGGCGTCACGGCTGAAACCAAGTGAACAATAGCTGGGGTTCAGTGATACGGGACCGAGTTTGACGTTGAACTTTGTGGAAAAATGGTAGGTAATGAGGCTGGAACTGCGGTCAAAGGGAACCCCGGTTTTTGGTGTGCGAAGAGTAGTGCTTAATGAGATAGTGCTGCTTCGTTTCCAGAAATACTCAAACCGCGCTCCCAGTCTGAAACCTGCGCTGCTTGCATCGCCGTCGCTGCCCACATAACGCTCGCCAGCGCCATCTGCAGCCAGGGATACGCGCCAAGGACGGGAGCCAATGCCCAGAGCTAGATTGCCGTAAACACCTTGCCCGTAGGCAAAGGTTTTGGATAAGGCCCAGTCTGAGGCAATGTCAAAAAACGTGGAAGTATAAACCGCGCTCAGTGCATAGAGTTCGAAGTCCCGTGCTGGCAGAGGCGGTGAACTGGAAAACCATGTTGACGAGGAACGTGGCGGCAGTTCTTTTCGGGTATAAAAGCTCTCCAGCTGGAATGTAGTCTCCTTGTCAAAATCAACGGCAATGCCACCAGAAACAGCGGGGTTAAACGCTTCGTCTAGTACCAGCGACGCGAAACCGGCCAGGTCGCCAAAGCGGGGCGTGCCGAGAAAGAGCGCGGTAGACGGGCTTTTGGTGGAAGAAGGCGTGGTCGCAAGCTCAAGCGAGGAAGGTTTATGGTTTTCAACAAAAGGCACGGCGTGTGACCAGAGATTCCTCAGCCGCGCTGAAAGGCCGCTGTCGTCGAGAATTCCGTACAGCAGCCGGGACCCACTTGCCTTGTGGTAAAGGCCGCCAGAAAATGCGATGTTAGCAGTATCTATGCTTTCACGGCTATCGATAAGCTGCGCCCGTAACGAAAGGTCCCAGGGTAGAAACACGCCAACGTCTTCCCGGGTAACGAGCTTTCCCTCGTATTCCCAAGAACCGCTTGAGAGCAGGCTCCATTCCAGCGCAGAAATGGAAACCGGTATTGTCAGAGCCATAGCCCAGAGTAAGACGTATAAACACTTAAATAGATAACGCATACCTCTCTATACGAGACAGAGGCTATGCGTTGCTTCAAATACGCCTAGATTTCCACCTCTGGCGCAAGGTTTGAGTAATACCGGATTGCGTAAGGCTTAAAATTGTTTCGTAACAAGACCCGTGAGAAGCCCTCTGACTCAACAGGCAGATCGATACTTAACATAGTTACGTCATGGGGAGCGAGCCTTTCGATAAAACGGGAAAGCAGTTCTTCCCCGATACCCAAACTACGGTACTCGACTTTAACCTCAAGAGCAATTATATGGAAGATTTCGTTATTCTGGTCTCGAGCTGCTGATATGTATGCGGCAAAGTCGCCACTGCCGGTTTCCGCAATAAAGACGATATACTCCGCTATGTTCTGCTCTACTTGCGGGAATGGGCGCTTGCCATTGGCCTGATATTCCTCAAGGCAGAGCCGGTGCAGGAATGCGGCTTCGGCTATATCTTTTTCCTGAACAGGGCGAAAGACAAAGTCTTCAAGGATAAGGTCATCAGTTTCTTCTGGTTCAGTACCTATGCGCTCCATGCCCCACTCGTCGCGGAGCGCGTTGTACCACCTGATCACTTCCCGTTTCATCTCACGTTCTTTGAACGAGAACCAGCGTTTTTCAATCGTCGGATAGGCGTGCAGGACATTTTTGAAAGCGCGAAACACGCCTTTACCGCGATTGAGCGCGATGGAAAGTTCCTCTCGTACCAGCGGGTTTCTGACACCTACAGTAAAACGTTCCATAAGCCTGAACCCGTCGGAAGAATCCCAGGCAGGCAGGTTAATATAATGATTCTTATTATCCTCAAGACTAGCGCTTTCCACTATCACCGCATCTTGGGTGTCCATGTAGAATTCCCCTTCCTGATCTTCCATTGAAAACAAAAGATCATTGATAAGCGCTTCAGTCAGTTCAAATGTATTCATCATAAAGAAAGTATAGCAGAGATTCATGATTTTGCCGATAAGAAGGGTATGATGGGTGTAAAGAGTATAATGAGAATAGTCGCGATCATCACAAGTGGTCTGATGATGGTCGCTTTGTGCAATGCACAAAGTCAGGGGAACAATACTGGAACCTTGAGAGCTGGCGTTGGTACTGTTTTGCCGCAGAGTCAGCCTCCGAAGCTGGTGATTGAACAGCCGGAACCGGAACCGGAACCTGAGCCAATTGATACGAGCCCTACTGTGATAAAGCCGGGTATACCGCCCAAAGAAATGGGTGGAACCTACCGTATTCAGGTGGGAGCGTATACGATTGTCCTCAACGCGGTAGCGGCGTTTGATAAGGTCAGGGAAGCGGGGCTTTCCCCTCTCTATGAGCGGAATGGCGAATACCTTAGGGTTGTGCTGACCAATGTTAAACCGGAAGAAGTATCGGCTATCGCGGAAAAACTAGGTAAGGTCGGGTTCAGAACGGCCCTCATCCGTGCTGAAGGTGAAGAGTGGTAGATAAGGAGAACTATTATGAAACGAACATGTGTGTTAATCGTAAGCGGTTTTTGTTTAACACTGATATGTACCGCTCAACAGATATCTGGTGGCGCTGCTGACGGGATATACCGGGAAGAAGGTATCGCCTCCTGGTATGGGCATGAATTTGATGGACGCCCGACGGCATCAGGAGAAATCTTTGACGCTTCTCTGTTTACTGCCGCTCATCCTACGCTACCCTTTGGAACACTGCTTACGATAACCAATAAACAGAACAATAAACGGGTCATGGTTAGGGTTAATGATCGGGGGCCAAACAAGTCAGACAGGGTCATTGATGTTTCCCGCGCTGCTGCTGATCAGCTTGATATGATTGCTACTGGTACCGCGTCTGTGCTAATTGAAAGCATTGGTACATTAGTGGTAACACCGTCAAGCGCACCGACCGCTCCTACACCGGCGGCCACATTGATTCCGGTAACACCGCCAGCAACTACACAGGCAGAGCAAATGGCAGCGCCTGTAACGTCAGCGGCACCTGTAACATCGCCGGTAATAGCGCCGCAAACCTCCTATGTTATCCCAGCCGAGATCAAGCCGTCTATGCCGCCACCTGGAACTAACAAACGTTATCGGCTCCAGGTCGGAGCCTATCGGGTTGATAAAAACGCGGTTGAGGCTTTTGACAAGCTGAAGAACGCGGGTCTTAATCCCAAGTATGAACGGGTCGGAGAATACTACCGCGTAGTGCTTCCAGATGTGAAAGCTGAAGAAGTATCCGCTATGGCGGAAAAACTGGGATCCCTTGGGTTCCGCGAAGCATTAGCCCGTGAGGAACCATAGACTGCTACAGCAAAAAAGCACACCTTGTGGTGTGCTTTTTTGTAGAACAAGCGCTGCTTATTACTTGCTTTGAGCGCTGGGCCCGACTTCGGTGGCCTCACCTGCGCCTTCAGTGGATTCGGCCTTTTCACCACGGGCAAACTTCACGAGGGCCACAACCTGCTCTGCGCCTGAAATAAGGCGAACATGCTCGCTCAGGGGAAGATCGTGCGCATGGATCGACTGATTCACCCCAAGCCCGCTTACGTCTACATCAAGCCGTGATGGTAGATACTGAGGCAAACACTCTACTTCAATTTCACGCAAGGACGTTTCAAGAATACCACCTTCGCGGACACCGACCGGATTGCCGTGTACATGAACTTGAACCTTTGCCCGCAGAGCAATATCCTTTTCAACTTCATAGAAGTCAACATGAAGGATATTTCCATCTTTGATATCCCGCTGCGTAGCTTTTACAAAGGCATCGAAAGATCGGTCTTCAAGCTCAATCTTTACGATGGTACTTTCTGTGACATTTTTGATACTGTTCGAGAATTCACGCGCGTCCAGATCAAAGGAAAACGCCTTACCTGAACGTCCATACAAAACACCCGGAACACGACCTGTGCGCCGGAGCCGCCTCGCTACGGCAGAACCTGCGCCGTCCCTGCTTCGGGCCTTTAAAACAACCTGACTCATAACTTCCTTCTCCCTTATTAGGTTTAATCTGGGACGACAGGACTCGAACCTGTGCATGCCGGAGCCAAAACCCGGTGGCTTACCACTTGCCTACGTCCCAAAGAAACTACTATATCTCAACAGAAAGATCATCGGGGCTATTACCGGAATCATACTGTTCCAAGATGCGTTTCTGCAGTTCCAGACGAAAGTCTGGGTGAATAGGGTGAACCACGTCTTTGTATTCGCCAGCGCGTGTTTTTCGGCTTGGCATAGCGATAAACACACCGGTCTTTCCTTCAATGATTTTGATGTTATGCACCACAAAGCAATCATCAAAGGTAATTGTTACATACGCCTTCAATTTCCCTTCACCAACAACCTTTCGTACCCTAATATCGGTTATTTCCATGACGTACCTCCTATGGAGCCAAGAATATCTTATTCTAATGCCCCCTTGTTGAATACGCAAGTGGAAATGTTAAATAAAGAAAACCACCACATCCACGAAACTTTTCTACCGCACGACTCGCCGTGATCTCATCAGAAAAAATCCCAAAACAAGTGGAACCTGAACCAGACAAAGCAGCGAAATCCGCACCGAGCCGCCTCAGTTCCCCCAGCAAATCCCCATATACCTCCATGCCAGCTGCCAGAAACACTGGTAAAAAATCATTGTGATACGGCCAATCAGCGGGCTTACCGCCTAAAGCCTGTATCAGTTCCTCGCGTGAGCGTGAAACACACCGCTCATTGCCATCAGCATCCAGCAAAGCAAATGCAAGCCGCGTGTTACTCACAAAACCAGGATATACCAACACAACACTCAAGCCTTCCGGTACAATAAGCGGTTCTATCAGTTCCCCGCGCCCACTCACAAAAGCCGCCCCACCACTGAGGAAGAACGGCACATCACTTCCCAGCTCCTCTGCCAGTTCCCGTAAAGCCGCCGGAGAAAGCCCCACGCCCGACAGCCGGTTCAACGCCAACAAAGTAGCAGCTGCGTCCGATGAACCACCCCCAAGACCCGCACCTAAGGGAATGCGCTTGTCCAGCCTGATACGCAAGCCCCGCATAAAACCACTTCGCGCCCTGAAAAGCGACACAGCCTTGAACACCATGTTCTCTTCAGGCTGAATCACGGCGCCGCCAATGGGAATGTCCCATGCGATCTTTATAGCACACTGCGCCTCAGCACCGCTACAATCAAAGCACAGACTGTCTCCCCAGTCAAGAGCCAGAAAGATGCTTTCCAGATCATGAAAACCATCAGGCCGCCTACCCTTCACCTCAAGATGCAAATTTATTTTTGCCGGCGCTTTAATGTTCAACATTCTATCTACTTCTCAAAAGACCATAACGTTTATTGGCGCGAGAGTCAATGGCAATACGCGACTAGACAGTGAAATGGAAAGTTCTTTATCATGTTAAAAAGGACGGTAATCATAGTGAAAGAACTCTTGACAGGGAACGAGGCCATAGCGCGGGGCGCGTGGGAAGCTGGGATCTTGTTTGCCTCAGCATATCCCGGCACGCCAAGCACGGAGATTCTTGAAAACCTCGCAGGCTATAAGGAAATTGAGGCTGAATGGGCGCCTAATGAAAAAGTGGCGGTGGAAGCAGCGCTGGGCGCTTCGATTGCAGGCGCAAGAAGCATAGCTTCAATGAAGCATGTGGGGCTAAATGTCGCGGCAGACCCCCTCTTTACCTTCGCCTATACCGGCGTAAATGGCGGTATGGTATTAGTAAACGCGGACGAGCCAGGACAATACTCGTCCCAGAACGAGCAGGATAACCGCAACTACGCCAAAGCCATGCGGATACCTATGCTGGAACCAAGCGACAGTCAGGAATGTAAGGATATGGTCAGCATTGGTCTGGATCTGAGTGAAGCATTTGATACGCCTGTTCTCATACGTACCACCACTCGGGTCAATCACTCCAAAAGCATTGTTGAATGTGGCGAACCTAAAAAGGTCGCCATCAAAGAATATAAAAAAGACGCAAGCAAGTTTGTGTGTGTTCCACTGAACGCGCGGCGTTTACGCGTCCAGCTCGAAGCACGAACCGCGGAACTGCTCGCCTATTCCGAGAACAGCCCCCTTAATCTGATCCAGTGGCGTGAAGGCTGTCCAGTCGGGGTGATTGCTTCGGGTATGTGTTACTACTATGCGAAAGAGGTGTTCGGCGATGCTGTCTCTTATCTCAAGCTGGGTTTCACCTGGCCCTTACCAGAAACCCTGATCCGGCGTTTCTGTGAGGCACACGAAACAGTCTATATAATAGAAGAAACTGATCCGTATATTGAGGAAGCAGTGCGTATGCTGGGCTTTGGCGACAAGCTATGCGGCAAAAACGTCATGCCCCGCTTTGGTGAACTGACCCCCGACGTGATCCGCACAGCCTGCTTTGGGAAAAGCGCCGACACGATTGATTGTGCGGGTCTCAGTATCATACCGCGCCCGCCCGTGCTTTGCGCGGGCTGTCCTCACCGGGGCTTTTTTTACGAGCTGGGTAAAACAAAAAACATCATGGTGTCGGGCGACATTGGCTGCTATACCCTTGCGTATGCCGCACCTTACAATGCCATGGACCTCACCATCTGCATGGGTGCTTCGTTCAGTGCAGGACATGGGGCGCAAAAGGTCTTTAAGCGGGGAAGTGGCAGACGGGTCGTGGCAGTTCTGGGCGACTCGACGTTCTTCCACACTGGCATCAATTCCCTTGTGGAAGTGGTCTACAACAACAGCAATACGGTTTGTGTGGTTCTGGACAACGCCATCACCGGCATGACCGGACACCAGAACAACCCGGGTAACGGCCTCAACGCCCGTGGAGAAATCGCTAACCGCACATCCATTGAAGCAGTGGCGCGGGCAATCGGCGTGAAACACATCGTCGTGCTTAATCCTAACGACCTCAGCGCCGTGCGGAAAACGCTTGACGCCATGCTGTCGCTGGACGAGCCATCGCTAATTATCACGCGCTGGCCCTGCGTCCTGAAACGCATCACTCAGGCGGAAATAGAGGAGTTCGATAAGCCCTTTACCACATCTTGCAAGGTTGATGAGGAGCATTGCAGTGGGTGCAAGCTCTGTCTGAAATGCGGCTGTCCAGCACTTTCGTTTGATACGGCGCTGAAAAAGGCGCGGGTTGATCCAGCGCACTGCGTGGGCTGCGAGGTCTGCAAGCAGATATGTCCCCAGAACGCTATCACGGTTAATTAAGGAGAAGACTGTATGACCAAAAGCATTTTACTAGTAGGAGTCGGCGGTCAGGGAACCATTCTGGCGAGTAAGTTACTGACCATTGGCCTTATGGAAGCGGGTTTTGATGTGAAGATGAGCGAGATTCACGGTATGTCCCAGCGCGGCGGTTCGGTTTCGTCGCAGGTGCGCTATGGGGAAGTAGTGTATTCGCCGGTTATTGAGCGAGGCGGCGCGGATATACTGGTTTCGTTTGAGCTTATGGAGGCACTGCGCTGGCTGGAATACCTCAAGCCCCAGGGACAGGTCATCGTGAATGACTACCGCATCAATCCCATGCTGGTAGTATCCGCGCAAGCGGTCTACCCGGAAGGCATTGCCGAAGAACTTGCGGCGAAAGTCCCGACCATTGTGGTAAATGCGGGGGATGAGGCGCTTAATCTTGGTAACGCCAGGGTTATGAACATCATCCTGCTTGGCGCGACCATCAAACGCATGGGTCTTGAGGCCATTGACTGGAACCGGATTATCAGGGCCAATGTCAAAGCCGCGTTTGTCGATATCAATATACGCGCCCTGTCCCGAGGTCAGGAACTGGTCGCTTAAAAGGAGTTTTATATGCCCATAGCAAATGCCATTCGAGAGGCGCTTGGTTCGTCCTCAATGATTAGAAAGATGTTTGAGGAAGGAAACCAGCTTAAAAAGCAGTACGGCGATGATAAGGTCTTTGACTTTTCCATCGGCAACCCCGACATTGAGCCTCCTCCGGCTTTTCACGAGGTCTTATGCCGTCTCGCCACTGAAGACAAGAAAGGCTCTCATGGTTATATGTCCAACGCAGGTTACGCTGATGTGCGGGCAGCACTGGCGGAAAAGGCCGGACGCGAACACGGGGTAAGCCTTGACGCCAACCATATAGTCATGGCGGTTGGCGCGGCTGGCGGACTGAATGTCGTATTAAAGACGATTCTGAACCCAGGCGACGAGGCGCTTGTTTCCCGCCCCTACTTCATGGAATACAAGGCATATACGTCGAATCACGGCGGTCATCTTGTCGAGGTGGATGCCCTGCCCGACTTTAGCCTTGATATACCAGCACTTGTAGCGGCGCTTTCGCCCAAAACAGCGGCGGTGCTTATCAACTCCCCACACAACCCCACAGGCCGCGTCTATCCAGCGGCAGATTTGGCGCGACTCGCCGATGCCCTGCGTAAACACGGCGCAGCTTGTGGCCACTATCCTTACCTCATTACCGACGAACCCTACCGTGAAATCGCCTATAACATTGACGTCCCGCCGGTTCTCTGCGCTTATGATGAATCTATCGTGGTAAACTCGTACTCCAAAAGTCTTTCTCTACCCGGAGAGCGCATTGGCTACATTGCCGTCAGTCCCACTGCCAGCGACAAAGATACGCTCATCAACGCGCTCATCTACGCCACCCGCGTTCTAGGCTTTGTGAATGCGCCTGCGCTGATGCAACGCATTGTGGCGGAACTCACCCATGCACGGGTTGATGTTGCCGTGTACGAGCGCCGCCGCGACGCCTTCAAACAGGTGCTTGACGCCTCAGGCATCGCCTATTCTGAACCAGAAGGCGCGTTCTACCTGTTCTGCAAAGTCCCGGACAGCGCGCCCTTTCATGGCGATGATCGCACCTTTGTTGATGCACTCAAGCAACAGCTTATCCTCGGTGTGCCGGGCAGCAACTTTGGCAAACCTGGCTGGGTACGCTTTGCCTACTGCGTTGACGAAAAGCTGATTCATGCCTCTGCGCCGGCCTTCAAGAAAGTAATGGCAAGTGGTGTCTAATCACCGGTTATAGTGTCAGACACCGTCGGATGGTGTCTGGCGCCGAATGGTCCAGAAAAACAACAAGAACATAAAGCTTGATTGCTTAGCTCTAAAGCTTGATTGCTTAGCTCTAAAGCTTGATTGCTTAGCTCTAAAGCTTGATTGCTTAGCTCTAAAGCTTGATTGCTTAGCTCTAAAGCTTGATTG
>JAIRYV010000020.1 GCA_031267685.1 Treponema sp. | reverse complement strand
GATACCTCTCACCATGTGTCTTGATACCTCTCACCCTGTGTCTTGATACCTCTCACCATGTGTCTTGATACCTCTCACCATGTGTCTTGATACCTCTCACCATGTGTCTTGATACCTCTCACCATGTGTCTTGATACCTCTCAAAAACGCCGGAGTTGAGAGAGAGCGCCGTCTGACTCGCCCGTTTACGTTCAGCGCAGGGTGCGAAGCAAGGTGCGCAGTTCAGGATCAGCGGTGGGCATAGTTACCGTGGTCGTGGCTGTCTCCGGCTGGTTTAGCCGGAGCAGACGCTGTATGGGGTTGCGCGTGTCAGGAGCAGGATCAGCGGCGCGCGCTGATATCGGCACTTGAAGGATAACCTCGTCGCCGGCACTGATCCGGTCAAAAAAGCCCTTGCGTGTGATGGTTCCTGACGAGACTTCCTCATCAGCAGTGGTAATCATCAGCGTTCCTACCACCTCTTCCTGAGCATAAGAAAGCCCCACGCCTTCACTGCTACTACTGACCGCGCCTTTTTTCACCACATCGTAGACCGTTCCTACTTTAACACCGTCAAGACGACCCTTGTCAATAAGGCCGATTCCAGCGTGGTACTGGAGCAGCTCCGCGCGGAAAGGCAGAGCTGCGACAAGCTGATCCACGATGCCCCGCACTGCGTTGCGCAGCCGATCCGAACCAGTACGGTAGGTCGTGAATGTGGCTGCTGGCGCGCCAGTTCTACCCACAAAGAGTTCTCCGGTAACAGCAATGTCCCGCTCGTTTTCCGTAACCGAGATAATGAGGAAGTAATCAGCGCCTGACTCACGCGCATGTCTGAACGCCTGTGAGTAGGAAGCCTCACGCGGCTCCAGTTCCATAGGACTGATGTTTCGCTCGTGCAAAAGGATGTCCTTTATATAGGCAGAAGCGGCAACACCGGCATCCACATGGTAAAAGCTCGATTGCGATACTATAGAAAACACCCCCAGGTTCCAGTGCGGTTCAGATACGTCTACTGGGTTTACATTCCAACGCCGGTAAAGCGCCTCGTCAAGCAGGTTACCGTAGGCTTCCACCGCGTCGTTCAGGGAACGGTCGCCCAGGCCGAGTCCCTGCATGAAGCGCAGTTCCTCAAGGTAACGCGCTGGATAGCCCTGTACGCGCAGCAAGTCTGCGTATTCACGGCGGTCTGCTGCATAAGGATTGAGCCGTAGCCCTCGGCGATACTCAAACAGGGCTTGCTCGATAAAGTTACGGTTTTTGAAATCACGTGCGCGGTTAAAGTGCCAAGAAGCCCAGGCTGCGCGACGGGAGTCTTCAAGGTTGGTGTAGGATATAAGTAGTTCCTCAAGTGTTACCCTGATAAACTCATCATTTGGATCAATGAGTGCGGCGGTAGAGAGAATCGTGATTGCGTCCGCGTTCCGGCCTAGTCTTATGTAGGAGATTCCCTTGAGATACCATGCGCCAATGTCCTGGCGGTTTGAGGCAATAGCTTCGTCAGCAAGGCGGCTCGCATCCTCGAACTGGCCTGCGCGGTAACGGAGGCTGGCGAGCAAGGAACGGGCTGGCGCATAGTTAGGTTGGTAATGCAGGGCGCTTTCTGCGTAACGGGTCGCGGTGGTGAGACTGCCGGCGCGGGATTCAAGATAGGCCGCGTAGTAGTAAACCTGGTAATCGGTTGGATGCTGGGCTATGGCGCGTGCGATATAGGTGCGGGCGCTCTCGGTTTCGCCCAGCGAACCGAGAACGAGTGCCAGAGACACCAGGAGTCGCCGGTCGTCCGGGTAGCGGTGAACCGCTTCTTGATAGCGCATTACTGCATCTCCGGCACGCCCACGAGCGATGTCCAGTTCAGAGGCTGCAAACAGGGCCTCACGGTTGTAGGGTTCACGCGCCAGTACATCGTTAATCACCGACGAAGCAGTGTCGAGCTGGCCCAGGGCGATAAGAGTGAATGCCTCAAGGTTGGTCAGAGCGAGATTGCCCCGTGACAGGGAACGCGCCTTCCGCACCCAAGTCAGCGCCTCGTCAAACTCAGAAAGCTCATAGTAGCACTCGGCGAGAGCGGCGCTTGCCTCAGCGTGGGCGCTGTTAATGCGTAGGCACTCAAGCAGGGATTCCACCGCTGAGTACCAGTCCTCCTGGCTCATAAACATGCGCCCTTGCTCGTAGTAGGTGCTTGCGCTGACATAGGTCTGTGCCTGAACTGGCGATGTCAGCAGGGAAAAAACAAGAAGTAATAGTGCCGCACAAAAAGTTTTCATTGGTCCCTCTCTAGAGTTTCTGATTTTAAGATAAGTTTAACGGTGTTAATCTTATGACCGTCCATATCCTGAATGATAATATCATGTCCTTTGTACATGATCTTCTCGTATTTTACCGGAATCTTTCCGAACAGATCAAAGACAAAACCACCCAGTGTATCAAAATCATCGACAGGAAACTCGATGCCCAGCATCTTGGCAAGGTCATCAAGCTTCATACGTGCATCGCATAGAAAGGTTCCCGCGCTCAACTTGAGTATCTCAGGTGTTTCATTGTCAAACTCGTCCTGAATGTCTCCAATGATTTCTTCTAGTATGTCTTCCATGCAGACGATGCCGGACACACCGCCGTACTCATCAACCACCACCGCGATATGCACGCGCCTATGGCGTAGTTCCTTAAGCAGGTCATAGATGCGCTTTGATTCAGGCACAAAGAAGGGCTTTCTGATGATCTTTCGCAAATCGAACTCCGCGTTTTTGAGCAGATAGCTCAGTACGTCTTTCGCATAGAGAATCCCGATCACATTATCAATCGTTTCCTCATACACGGGGAAACGGGAATGGCCGCTGTCAGCCATGCAGGTGAGCAGTTCTGTTTTGGAGGCGTCGACTTCCAGAAATACGGTGTCGATGCGAGGAACCATAACCTCTTTGACAGAGATTTCTGGCAAGTCAAGCACGCCCTGAATCATGGTTTGCTGTTCAGTTTCCAGTGACTGAAATATCTTGCGGTGCAATTCGCCATCTTTCTTGAAAATGGACTTTAAGTTCATGGGATCACCCGGTTCCCGGCTAGTTCAGCCACGATAGTCTCCTGCAGTTGCAGCATTGGCTCGGTTTCCGCGTTACTCGCGTGATCGAAACCGTCTAAATGCAGAATACCATGAATCAAAAGCCGACGCAGCTCCTCATCCTCAGAAACCGCGAAATACTGGGCGTTTTCTTTAAGGGTTTCCAGGGATATAAGCAGGTCTCCGGGTAAGAAGTGTGTCTCTCCATCTTCGACTATGCTTTCCCCAAGGGGGAAGGAAAGGATGTCTGTAGCCTCATCCTTGCCCCGAAACCGCATATTCAAATCGCGGATACAGGCGTTGTCGCAAAACACAAGCGAGAGGTCCCACTGGTCGTGTTTAAGATAAGCAAGCACTTTTTGTATAAAGGCTTCGGCATTATCGGCCCATAAGGGGAGCGCAATTCCTTTGGCGCTGATTTCGATGCGGTTCATTGCGGCCTCTAAACGACGACCCCTGCTACGGGTTCTTTGGGTGGCAGTTTGGGGTACGCAATGCGGGAATGGTAGTGGGCAGCAAGCGAACGCACAAAGGCTTTCTTGATGATTTCAAGGTCGCGGAAGGTGAGCTCTGATTCGGCAAGCTGGCCATGCTCCACCTTAGCGGTGATGAGTTCTTGAATGAACTTCTCGATCTTAGCGGCGGTTGGCTTCTCAAGGCTCCGGCACGCGGCCTCTGACACATCGGCCAGCATCACGACCGCTGATTCGCGGGAATGCGGAGGACTGCCCGGGTAGGAAAAATCTTCCACGCTTACTTGCGGGTCTTGTTTCAACGCCTCGTTATAGAACCATGTGATCACAGAATTCCCGTGATGTTGAGCGATGATATCAATGACCGCGTGGGGAAGTTCCAGCGCCCGGGCTTTTTCCACGCCCAGCTTCACATGACTGCGAATCACGGTAGCTGAAAGACGAGGCGGAAGCTCATTGTGCTTGTTATGGGTAGTCTGGTTTTCCACGAAATACTCTGGCTGTTCCATCTTCCCAATGTCGTGATAATACGCCCCGACCCTTGCCAGCAGGGGATTGGCTCCGATGTCGCGACAGGCGCTTTCAGCAAGATTTGCCACGGTGAGCGAATGAGTATAAGTGCCGGGGGCTATGGTGAACAGTTTTTTGAGCGTAGGGGAGTTAAGGTCTGCAAGCTCTATCAGCCTGAACGTTGTAACTGCATCAAGCGCATGTTCCAGCGGCGGCAACAGTCCCAGCACGAGCATACCAGAGGCAATGCCGTTAAAGGCTGCCCAGAACAGCACGATTGGGTACGATGAAAGCTCGGCTCGTTGGATAAGCAGGATGGCAATCGTGGACACCGCGTTAGCGCCGGCGATGATGAGACCAGCCCGCACCACGTCCATGCGTTTTTCGGCGTTCCTCAAGAGGTATGAGGCGACAATCCCAGACACTAGCGCAAAGAGGTACGCCCAGGTGTCAAACGAATCGGAGAGAAACGCGCTCAAAGGCAGGGTAAAAGCCATAAGCAGGGCAAGCCGTGCATCAATGAGAATCGCCGGCAACATAACTACCAGCGCGGTTGGCAGAATAATGGATACCGGAAAATACTCTATGTTAAAAGCAATATTTTTTGCAAGTACCGCGCCGATCAGGTACAGGGCTGAAAGTATGGCAAGCAGATAGATTTCTTCATTACTCAGGGTGCGGCCAATCAGTTCCACGACTCCAAGGAAGATGAACAGGGCGTAGAGAAGCAGGAGGATGATGCTCTGCCCCACGATTGTGCGGAGGTCTTTGCCTGAGATGGCTGATTTTAGGGCTTCGAGTTCTATCAAGGCTTCGGCGCTGATAATAAAACCACGTTTGATGATCCGCGTTCCGGGATCAATGTACTTCACCACTAGCTCGCCCTGAATGTTTGCCTCTGCGAGCCGCTGTTCAGTATCAGCCTCAGAGAAAACCACGTTTGCTTTAATAAACGGCGACAGCAAGTCCCAGGCGATCACCTTGAACGACGAAGGTGCGTCAGGCGTGATGTAACGGTCTATGACGTTACTCAGGTTTTCCAGCGTAAGGATATGGGAAAAGGCTCTTCGTTCCCGTTCAGTACGGTTCCCATAATTGTGGAGCAGTTCAACTTGCTCTGTACTGAATCGCTCAAGGGCGGCGCTTGGCAGCGCAAAGACGCCTGCCTCAAGTACCTGTTCCAGCGTAGCCATGCCTGCGTCAAGGATTTGCAGATGTGCTTCATCATTGTACAGCATATCAAGTATTTCATCGTAAAAGCGCATGGGGAAATTGGCGTTTATCTGGCTAAGATAGTCTCTGGTCGATATGCCGGCATCAAAGCTGGCTTTTGACAAGTCAACGAAGTTCTGGTAAGCGTTCTGGACTTCCTCGTTTACCTCAAGGGAATACTTAAACACTGCTGGAATCTGTCGCAGTGCGGACTCTCGGCGGAGACGGGTCGCCTCCTCGTCAATGTAAGAGATGCGACTCTCGGCAATCACGTCCCGTTCCGCGACCCGTCCCTCCTCAAAGTCGCGGAAATCTTCGGTCATCCAGTCTGAATACAGGCTGCTGATGATAAAAGCAGCGGTGATAAGAAAGGCGAAGAGCGTTACCAAGGAAGGCAGAAGACGGAATTTGGGCAAGCGGAGGAGGATTTGTTTATTCGGTTTTTTTTTGGTTGTCATAGGCTTGTATAATCTTTTTAATCAACGGGTTACGTACTACATCGCCAGTATGTAGGTAGGCAAAGTAGAGTCCCTCAACATCTGAGAGGATCGAAACAGCATGCATAAGTCCTGAATCAACCCGGCGAGGCAGGTCGATCTGGGTAATATCGCCGGTGATAATAGCCAGCGAACCTTCGCCAATGCGCGTGAGGAACATCTTCATCTGTTCCTTAGTAGTGTTCTGCGCCTCATCAAGGATCACCACAGCGTGGTTGAGACTGCGCCCACGCATATACGCGAGTGGCGCGATTTCGATAACATGGTTTTCTTCCATGCGTCGAATCACTTCAAAGGGTACAAGCGCCTCCATAGCGTCGTAAAGAGGCCGCAGGTATGGGTTGATCTTCTGGGCGAGGTCTCCGGGCAGGAAACCCAGACTTTCGCCAGCTTCAACCACCGGACGAGTCAGCACTAGTTTCCGGGCATCCTTTGCCAGTACCAGACGCAGGGCTTCGGCCACAGCAAGAAAGGTTTTTCCCGTACCGGCTGGCCCGATGCAGAAACTTATGTCGTGAGACCTCATTCCCAGCACATAGAGCGCCTGATTTCTGCCTCGCGGGTAGACACGGCCAAACCCATGCGGAATCTGAATCATAGCATCGCGGAACAAATCAGTGCTTGTCTCCTGAACCGGCGCCGCCTCCCGCGCCGAAAAGTCAGAGGCAGCAACACTGACCAGGTCGGCGATACCAGTTGCGCCAGCCAGCGTGCGGATGTATGCAGGGGAGGGCTGTTCCCCGTCCTGTACCACCGCAATGAGCTTATCAATCACTGACTTGAAACGCTCCCGGGCATTGATATCAGCGCCTTGCAAACGAATCTCATTTCCACGTGCGGTGATACGTCCGCCTAAAGCGCCTTCAATAAGTTTCAGATTTCCATCATTCGCGCCGCACACGCCAGAAAGCAGTTCATGCTTATCCAATACGATGGTTATACTATCATCCAATTCCATTACGAAAAGTTTATAACTGTGTGAACAGCGTAGTCAAGCACAAGAGGATTCACAACAGGAATTCAAAGTATCCCCATCAAGTACATCTCCCCAGAAGCAATAGAACGTCAGTAGGTTTAGCGACTGTCTGACTATGCACTCATGCTTCGGTGACTGGCACTGTTAGGTGTCGCTCTCAATTCAGACTTTCCTCACCGTAAAGCGCTGAATAGCCCCATCCAAGGCATCCAGCCCCTTCCCGTTCTCCTCCACAGACTTATGCGCCTGCTGGGACGCAGCAAAGACCTGCTCCGTACTCTTCACCACCTCGCTCACCCGACCCTGTATCATCTCGCTCATATCCGCAAGCTGATCACTCATAAGCCGAGACGCATCCGTTTCTGTTTTGATATTCTCCGCTTCTGTCTTCACCTTACCCGTTATGGCTTGTATCTGTTGAAGCCGTTCCAATACCTGCCGCGAACGCCCAGCCTGCTCCTCGACCGTATGCTTCACCTGAACTACTACACCGTTACTCTCCAGAATCAAGCTATTGGTTTGAGCATAGGCTACTTCTATGCGTCCCGATAAGGACGTGATCTCCGTTATACGCTTCTGAATCTCCGACAATGTACCACTTGAACCCTTGGCTTGAGCAGCAGTCGTTTCCGCTAACTTGCGTATCTCACCAGCCACTACGCTAAAGCCCTTGCCAGCTTCACCTGCATGCGCCGCCTCAATAGCCGCATTCATCGCTAACAGGTTAGTCTCCTCAGCCACGCTACCTATCGTCTTGTTCATAAGCGCCAAACTCTCAGAATCAGCCGCAATCTGCTGTACAGCTTTCGTCGAGCGGGCAATATGTTCATGTTCAGACTTGGAACTATTCACTAATTGTACTATGCCCTTGTTTAATGCAGCAATCATAGCTTGCATCTCCTTGTTATAGGCTATCATAGTCTCTATGGAAGTCGCAGAAGAACCAATCTGGGCTACCTGCTCCTGTATCAGAGTGTTCAGGGCGAGAATCTTGTCGTCAATCTGGGCCACAGTCTTACCGACTATGCCGGATTCTTCTTTAATACGCTTATCCACATCATGAACCGCTTCCACGATCTCCCCAGCAGCAGATGAGGATTGGTCAATCACCTGTTTAAGCTCAGCACCCTGAGAACGCATTCCCTCAAAGGAAGCCACAATATTTCTGACCAGCGCAGAGATATGCTCGTTAATCGCGTTAAAACCCGCCGATAGACCTGAGACTTCCGCAGTGCCATACTCAGGAACAGTGCTAGAAAAGTCCCCACAAGCCACTACTGTTGCATAATCCGTAAGGCTTCGCAGAGGCTTTACGATAACCCGGGTAACACCCAGAGATACTCCAGCAGTAAGCACAAGCAACAGGCCGCTGATAAAGATCATGCGGAACAAAAAGCGCTGAACCTCCGCTAAGATCACCTCACGAGGAATAGTCGTTATAAGTACCCAGTTGACTTCAGGAATCTGCACGGAAACGATGAAGTACTGGGTATCCATGACTGAAAACTGAGGGGAACTCAGAAGAACATTCCGGTACGCTTCCAAGCCAGACTCCGTGAAGAAATCCTTTTGTAATACAGCCTCTGGATCATTATGGGTAACGAAGATACCTTTGTTGTTGACAAAGAATATCTCTTGCCCGGACATAAAGACGCGTTCCTTCAGCATAGTACCCAGAAAGCTGAGGGAAACATCAGCTGAGATCACTCCCACGTCCACGCTTTGCTCATCGTAAACAGTAGTAGAAACCGAAGTGCCAGGCTGCGAAGTGCCTAAGAATATATACGGTTCGGCAAACACAACCTTGCCCGGGTTTTGCTTAGCCTTGGTAAACCAACCGCGCATCGTATTGTTGTAGTTTGGATCCGAAGGCGCCCGTCCATCAAAATAGACCATATAGCCCCCAGGTTGATTCCACACCAGGTTATTGCTCCCATAGAACAGCTCAAAATCGCTTTGAGCCTCCATAAAGCGCTTGAACAGATGTTGTAGGCGCTGGATATCCAGCGTTTCCTCTGCCATAAACGGAGCGGATGCAGCAGCCGCATAAGCTATAAGGTCTGCCCAACGCTTGAACCGGCCAGTCACCTCATTCTGTATGTTGACCATGTGCGAAATAACATTGGCTTCAGCCTGGTTATAGGCCATAGACCGATAGCTCACGATAGCTAAGATAGACAAGGACAGAGCGCTTATGAGGATACTACACAAACATAGGCTGCCTATAAGAACAGCAAAAGAGGGTTTTTTACGCTTCATTATAAATTCCTTACAAGTGAAATACTTACGCTTACAAAGAGAGTATATCTTACCAATATAATAAAGTCTACTTCTCTCCGCCAGCGTGTTTCACCCATTCCGCACGGTAAAACGCTGAATCGCCTTGTTCAGTGCGTCCAGCCCTTTCCCATTCTCTTCCACCGACCGTTGGGACGCGGCAAATACCTGCCCGGTACTCCGCGCAACCTCGCTCACACGGGCTTGGATCGTTTTGCTCATCGCCGAAAGTCTCCCAGACATTTGACGCGAAACCTCTGTCTCTGTTTCGATATGTTCCGCTTCACTCTTCACCTCTCCACTTATGCTTTGTATCTCACTAAGGCTCTGTAATATCTGCTGGGAACGAAGCGATTGCTCTCTGATAGCGGCCTTCACCTTTTCCGCTACCTCATGACTCCTCAAAATCAACTCATTGGTCTGACTATAGGCCCCTTCTATACGATTCGACACAGCGCTAATCTCTCTAATCTGGTGCTGAATCTGACTCAAAGCGCCGCTGACGCCCTGGGCTTGGTGCGTAGTGGTCTCTGCCAGCTTGCGGATCTCCCCAGCCACCACCGCAAAACCCTTCCCCAACATTCCAGCATGAGCCGCTTCAATCGCCGCATTCATCGCCAATAAGTTGGTCTCATCCGCCACATTACCGATGATCTGGTTCATCTGGGCTAAATGAGTCGAATCTTCTCCAATCTGATGAACCGCATTGATAGACTGGATAATATGGCCCTGTTCGGTCTTGGAACTCTCCACCAAGTGGAGTATCTGAGTGTTTAAGCTGTCAATCTGAGCTTCCATGTCTTGGTTATAGACAATCATGGCTTCTATGGCAGTGAAAGAAGCCTGTATCTGGGCTGCTTGTTTCTGGATCAGGCCATTGAGAGAGACTATCTTGCCATCGATCCGAGCAAACGTTTCACCAACAAGACCCGTTTCCTCTTGGATGCACTGCTCTACATCATAAATGGCAGCCTCGGTGATGTCCGCGATGGCATAAGTAGACTGATCGATCTCAGCTTTGAGGTGCGCCCCCTGACTGCGCATCTGTTCAAAGGAGACCGCGATATTTTTGACCAACAGAGAGATATGCTCATTGATAGCGTTAAAGCCCGCCGAAAGACCAGAAGCTTCCACAGTCCCATACTCAGGAACCGTGCCGGAAAAGTCTCCGCCAGCCACCACTGTCGAGTGCGCAGTAAGGCTACGCAGAGGTTTGACCAGAACATAGGTAACGACAAGGGACGCTCCAGCAGTAAGAAGGAGCAGCATACCGCTGATAAGTGCTATACGGAACAGAAATTGTTGAGTTTCCGCAAAGATCACGTCTTGAGGAATCAGGGCAACAAGAAGCCAGTTTACCTGCGGAATCTTCGTGGAGACAATGAAGTAGTCTTTATCCAGCACAGAGAACAGTGCAGCATTAAGCAGATCGTTTCGGTAGGCTTGCAAGCCGAATTCTGTTATAAAATCCTTTGTAAGGACTGCCTCTGGGTCAGAGTGGGTAATGAAGATACCTTCTTGATTAAGGAAAAACATTTCCTGGCCAGAAACAAAGGTGCTTGCTTTAAGCATCTGGTCAAGAAAGCTCAGAGACACATTCGCAGCAATCACGCCGAGGTCTGTTCCAGCCTCATTGTACACGTTGGTAGAGACAGCAGTGGTAGGCTGCGGGTCACTGGTGGATATGTAGGGGTCTGCATAAACAACTTTGCCGGGGTTCTGTTTAGCTTCGGTGAACCAACTCCGTTGAGTATTGTCCCATGTTTCAAGTGGTGCATGTCCATCATGATAAACCGCATAGCCTCCGGGCTGATTCCATCTTATATTATTGCTTCCATAGAATAACCAGAAATCGCTCTGTGCTTCTATAAAGTGCTGAAACAGGCTTTGCAGACCCTGAGTATCAGGCGCTTCCTCGGCCATAAACGGAGCGCACGCAATAGCCGCGTAACGCATAAGGTCTCCCCACTTGGAGAATTGGCCAATAACCTGATCCTGTATATGAACCACTTGCTCCGTGACAGATGTTTCAGTTTGCTTATAGGCCATAGAACGATAGTTCACGATAGCGAAGATAGACACGGATAGAACGCTTATGAAGATGCTGCACAAACAGAGACCGCCTATAAGAAAGGTAAAGGAGGGGTTTTTATACTTCATCACGAACTCCGTTATCGCTGAAATACTTATACATTGAAATACTTATACATAAAAATTGAGTATATCTTACCGTTATAACAAAGTCTACTTGTTTCTATCAAATTCCTGTCAAAATCTCTGTCCACTCGACTGACTCTAGCTCGTCGCAACTCTTACTATCCCATGCCTGACAGTGCTGTTCAGTCTTTCCGCACAGTAAAACGCCGGATTGCCCCGTCTAAGGCGTCAAGACCCTTCCCGTTCTCCTCCACAGACCGCTGTGATGCGGTGAACATCTCCCCAGTACTCCGCGCCACCTCGCTCACCCGAGCCTGAATCGTTTCACTTATCACCGAAAGTTTCACGGACATCTGCCGAGAACCGTCTGTCTCTGCCTTGATATGTTCCGCTTCACGCTTCACCTGTCCAGTTATGCCTTGTATCGCATCAAGGTGCTGCAATACCTGCTGAGAACGCTCGTCTTGCTCCTCTACCGTGCGTTTCACCTGCGCTACTACCCCGTTACTCTCCAAAATCAACGCATTGGTTTGAGCATAGGCATCTTCTATATGACCTGATAAGGAGGTGATCTCCATGATACGCCTCTGAATCTCTCTCAAAGTGCCGCTTGAACCCTTAGCTTGGGACGCAGTGGTCTCTGCCAACTTGCGAATCTCAGAGGCAACTACCGCAAAACCCTTGCCAGCTTCCCCAGCATGTGCCGCCTCAATAGCTGCATTCATCGCCAATAGGTTAGTCTCGTCAGCCACATTACTTATAACCTTGTTCATAAGCGCCAGAGACTCGGAATCAGCTGCAATCTGCTGAACTGACTTGGTAGAGCGGGCAATATGCTCATGCTCTAACTTGGAGCTACTCATAACATGCTGAATCCCGCTGTTTAATGCCGCAATCTGGGCCTGCATATCCCGGTTATAGGCTATCATAGTTTCTATAGCAGAGGAAGAAGCCTGTATCTGGGTCGCCTGTTCTTGAATCAAGGTGTTGAGAGAGAGAATATTGCGGTCAATCTGAGTGAAGGTTGTGCTGACTAGATCCGTTTCCTCTTGGATGCACTGCTCTACATCTTGGATAGCCGCCTGTACTATCTCAGCAGTGGTATCTGCAGACTGATCTATCGCAGCTTTGAGCCATACACCCTGATCACGCATGCGTTCAAAAGAAGCCGCAATGTCTTTCACCAGCGCAGAGATATTGTCGTTGATCGCGTTAAAACCCGCTGAAAGACTCGATGTTTCAACAGTTCCATACTCAGGAACCGTGCCAGAAAAGTCCCCGTGCGCAAGCACTTCTGAGTAAGCAGTAAGACTGTGCAGCGGTTTTATGATAACCCGTGTGCATACCACAGAGATCAGCCCGGCAATACCCAAAAGAACTATACCGATAACAATGATTTGAAACAATATCTTATTAGCCTGGTCAAAAATACGTTCCGTTGGTATAACCGAAACGAGCCTCCAATTCATCTCAGGTATAAAGGAAGAAGCAATGAATACCTCATCATCCAGCACAGAAAACAGGGAAGACGATGCTAAGACAGCTGCTCGATACCGTTCTATTCCCAGCTCAGTAAAGAAGTTGTTTTTCATTACTGCGCTTTCATCAGGGTGAGTAATGAACACTCCTTGTTCAGCGATCAAGAAATTGTGCTGATCTGCTATGAGGGTATTAGCAGTAACGATACTTCCCAAAAAGTTTGCGGTAATCTCAAGGGACACAATCCCTATATCTTGGCCATTCACATCAAACATCGTCTTTGACAGAGCCAGCACGAGTTTACCGGTGAAAGGATCCACATACGGCTCGGTGTAGGCAATCTTCCCCTGTGCCTGTTTTGCCAGAGTAAACCAAGGCCGCTGGGTATTGTCCCAGTCAGCATCAGGTTCCCAGTAAGGGCTGAACACTGCATAACCTCCCGGCTCGGTCCAAAGAACGTTGCTCGTGTAATACAAAAAGCTTATATCAGGCAGCAGCGCGGCGTTCTGTGCAAGATAGGGACGTATGATACCATCTACTGAAGCGTTTTCATACAAGAGAGAAGCCACTCCACTAGCAGTTGTGTGCAACAGTTCCCTATATTGATCCAACATACTGGTTACACTATCGCGGATATGAAGGGTGTTTTCCTGAGTGAGCGCTTCAATTTGAGTATACGAAAGCCTGCGCAGGCTTATAATACAGACCGCTGATACCATAAAGATACTCAAGATAGTGATACTTAAACAAACTGAGGTAAGCAACAAGGTGGAAGACGGTTTGTTATGCTTCATTAATAAGCTGCCTTCACCAAAACAGACACAACCCCTACACAACAGGGGACATTGAGGATCACTCCTAACACAGCATATACCATCTAATTATTTCCTTATTGTTGGTGCAGGCGCAGATAAGCAGAACACCCGCAAGCACTGCCGCTCTATAGCGTGCAATTGTTGCCGGCGCCCTGAACAAGAGTGCCGGCCTCTGCTAGAGACTGATCACTGCACTTCAAATTCCGCATCGCTGAGAATTTCACGGGGACTTTTCAGGTTTATATCCTTACGGCTGAATTGGGTTCGTATTTTAAGCTGGTACTTCCCTGCGCTTAAAACAGGAATCCGGGCAATTATCTCGCTTGGTGAGTTCTTGATGAGTACATGATTCACCTTGAACTCTCCGCTCTGGTTAAAACAGTACAGTCCGCAGGAACTATCTTCACCCGCAATCTCGATTTTGTCTCCGGTGATGATTACATCATCGTTTGGCGTTAACAGGTGGTTAATCGACCCGGAGAAGATATCTTCTACCTGGTAGATATGCCCCTCCACATCTGCGAGTCCCCGCAGGTGAATCTGAACATGGCCTGCCAAATCTCGCAGCGCTTTTAATGTTCGGAATCCGAACTCGATCCGGTTTACTGCGGGGTCAATATGGTCATGGGGAGTTGAGAACGTTCCGCTGATTCTGGGGTATATCCCGATGTAGCCGTTCTCGATAGCGAAGCCGTCGGTGAGTTGATACGCTGCCTCATGGAGATAGGCTTTGACCCCTCTAACCAGGTCTGCGTAAGGCATAGTAACGCCTCCTCGTTCAACCGCTGCGGCGCAGACATTTTCTACGCTGAGTGGTGTTCCGCTTTTAGTCCGTGCCATGTATTTACCCTCTGCCTTTCCTGGCAGATGGATAGCATACAGGTATGCATCGATTTCATGAGTAACCAAGTGTTCATCTACTTCATTAGCCATAATGTCTCCTTATATTGATATTTATAGCAAACATCTTACTGATAGAGCGTACAAGTTACAAGCCCCTAATTGGAGAAATAGCACTAGAATCACTCGATGACACGAGATAGTGTTAGCAAAGAAGGATTTTGAGAAATGCTCTAACAATAGCGCCTAAGAAGGTGCTGTCCGCGTTCTCATACCGCACAGCCACTCGTCTATTCTCCTTTAGTAAGCCATCCGGCAGTGCAACCTTATTAACACTGTCTCGTGTCATTGAACAGCACAGGCTAGTGTCATTGAGTAGCATAGGCTAGTGTCATTGAGTGATTCTAGTTAGTGTCATCGAGTGATTCTAGTTAGTATCATCGAATAGCACAGGCTAGTGTCATCGAATAGCACAGGCTAGTGTCATTGAGTAACACAGGCTAGTGTCATTGAATAGCATAGGCTAGTGTCATCGAGTAGCATAGGCTAGTGTCATCGAGTAACACAGGTTAGTGTCATCGAGTAACACAGGCTAGTGTCATTGAACAGCATAGGCTAGTGTCATCGAGTAACACAGGTTAGTGTCATTGAATAGCACAGGTTAGTGTCATCGAGTAACACAGGCTAGTGTCATTGAATAGCACAGGCTAGTGTCATTGAGTAGCATAGGCTAGACACTGTTAGTAAAGGTTGCAATGCCGGAGGAGTACGTATACCGTCAGAGGAGGAAGGTAGATGGAGGAAAACAAGTGGCTGTATCCGCTAAGCGAAGAACTGTTTAATCAGAAGAGTGTGCCAATCATCGAAGGAGATTAACTCTGGAAAGGGCGTCCGCCTAAAGTATCCCATCACCCGGTATGGTGTGAGATACTGTATATGCTGAAAACCGGCTGTCCCTGTCGGGGCTTACCTCGGGGATTATGGGTCAGAATCCTGTTAAGCATCCAGAAGGAGGAAAGGATAAAATGTAACGAAGTGAGAATGACAGTACAACCCGGAATACTGGTGGCGCTGAGTACCGGAGTTTTGTATGTAAAGCGTTGGGGGCTGTTCGACGGACACATCCGTAGTCATGCTGTCCCAAATCAAGCGATACTTTCTTTGACATAGTGCCACAACCTGTGGTATAATAGAAGCTAAGGGAGATGAATATGCTCTATCTAATGAAGGAAATTCTTGCGGATGCGCAGCAACGCGGCTATGGGATCGGCTACTTCAACGGGTCGAACCTTGAAATGGTGCGCGCCTACATTCGCGCCGCCGAGGATACGCGCTCGCCCATCATAATCGGTACTGCTGAGGTGCTCTTGAAGTACTGCGACTTTGACTGGCTTGCACCCCTGTTGCTTTACTCGGCGCGTATGGCGAAAGTGCCTGTCGCGGTACATTTGGATCATACCTATACGTTTGATAATATCATGCGGGCGCTTTATGCGGGCTTTGGATCAGTGATGTATGATGGGTCCGCGCTTAGTTACCAGGAAAACGTACAGAATAGCGCGGAGATTGCCCGCATTGCTCACCCTATGGGTGTAGGGCTGGAGTGTGAATTGGGTAAGGTTGGGCAGGCAAGCGGGGAAGTGAAGAATGTATACACAGACCCCGCGCAAGCAGCCGATTTTGTGGAAAAGACCAATGTAGACTTTCTCGCGGTGTCCATCGGAAGCGCACACGGTACTTATGTTGAGACGCCACATCTTGAGCTTGATCTGCTTAAAAAGATTCGCGCCAAAGTGGATGTACCGCTGGTACTGCACGGCGGCAGCGGTCTTTCTGACGATGATTTCAGAAACAGCATCAAGGGCGGTATACACAAGGTGAATATCTATACAGACATCATCACCGCGGCGATAAATAAGACACGGATTGAGTGCGCGGTAAGTGCTTACACAGACCTCAATCTCCAAGTTGAAGCGGCGATGTACGAAGAAACGGTCAGGAAGATCAAAATTTTTGGCAGTGATGGCAAATATTAAGGCACTCATAAGGCGATGAAACTTGGTAACGTTAGGGTAAAGCAATGAATAAAATCTTCTGTGTAGGGCTTGTGGTGGTTGATGTACCGTTGCGCCCTGTATCTGGCGCGGTATTTTCCTGTGATAGTGTCCGTATAGAGTCGCCGGTCTGGGCTACTGGCGGTGACGCGACTAATGTCGCTGTTACGCTGAAAAAACTCGGCGTAGCAGCTTCGCTCTGCGCCCTTGTTGGCAACGACGGGTACGGCGACTTTGTAGTAGAACGGCTTACCACGCTGGACATTGATCTGCGCTCGTTTTGTCGTCATCCCACATTGCCCACCAGCGTTTCGCACATCCTCATTGAGCCTGAAGGTGAGCGGCACTTTCTGTTATCCGGTATGATTAATAGCGAACTGTCATACCGTTATGTCAAGGAAGAACTGATTGATGAGGCTGACATTGTGTACTTGGGAAGCGCCATGTATATGTGCGGCATGGATGAAGGCGGCAGCGCAGCACTTTTCAAACGTGCACATCGTGCGGGCAAACTCACCGCGGCGGACTTTGGCGGTGGCGATGCGCACGACAGCGTATACTGGCTCCACCAGCTTGAACCCATGCTCTACGAAACCGACATACTTCTCCCCAGCTACCGTGAAGCAAAGACACTCACCGGCAAAACAGAGCTTTCCGACATACGCTCAGTGCTTTCAGTTTTCGGCGCAAAGCTCCTCATCGTGAAACTCGGCAGCAAAGGCTGTTATCTCACCGACTTCAAGGACGAGTGGTACATCCCCACGTTCAGCGAATTCAAGCCGGTTGACACCACTGGCGCGGGCGACTCCTTTGTAGGTGGTTTCTTGCGCGGACTACTTGAAGGCTGGTCTCCCGAAAATGCCGCGGTTTTTGCTAACGTGGTGGCGAGCCACAACGTAACCCGTATTGGGGCAACAGGCGGCGTCCCTGATTTTGAGACTGCGTATACTTATGTGGTTGAACACACAGACAACGCGGCGCGTTTCCCGCTGAAGTCATAAGTAGCTGAATATGTGCGATACATGCGTCGTAGTATGCTCGGTGTTACCACCCTTTCATTCCCACGTGCTCTTCTCCGCACGATACGAGTTTTCCACTGTCATACTTCTTTATAACTTTGAATTGCTAAAATTTTTGTACAGGAGCTTGACATAAATTTTTTACTTCTGTATACTAGAGATGTTATCTGGAGCGATGTCCGAGTGGTCGATGGTGGCAGTCTTGAAAACTGCTGCGCCGCAAGGCGCCGGGGGTTCGAATCCCCCTTGCTCCGTGTCAGTGTGGGGATGGCCCACTGATGGCATTGTGGATAACCCCATTGGAGTGGTGGGTGAGTGGCCGAAACCAACGGTTTGCTAAACCGTCGCACCCGAAAGGGTGCCGGGGGTTCGAATCCCCCCTGCTCCGTTGCGGCGTTTGCCGTCGCGACTTTTGTCGCGTAAGAGGTTGTAGCTCAGTTGGATAGAGCATCAGATTGCGGATCTGAAGGTCGGAGGTTCGAATCCTCTCAGCCTCAAAAGTAACTTATTGTAGTACAAGCTTTTACAAGTCCGCCTATATACCATTATTGACGATAACCCGCTCCGTCGGGTTATTAGGAGGACATCATGTCTAGGATCGCGGAACTGTGTCATATCTACCGCCGCGATACCAAGCAGTATCAGCTTACCTATAAAGGTATGCGCTAAGTGGGTGTCTCAGAGCTTCGCTGCCTTTGCCCATAGAGCTTGCCCAGTACCGAGACCGCGTACCAAAGTGACGAAAAGGTGGCAATACTCATTGATGAGTATGATAAGCCGCTCGCCGATAGCTTGAATGATCCAGACCTGAATCAGCGATTCCACATAGTGCTTCGTATATGTTATGGGATGCTCAAGTCAGTGGACAGATGCCTGCGCTTTGTGTTTATAACCAGCGTAACGCGCCTCTCTGAAGTGAGTCTGTTGAGCAGCTTCAATCAGTTGCGCGATAGTAGCTATCAACTTCCCCAGATGTATTGTGATCGCTCTCCTTAACATACTTCTTTACTAACAGTGTCTAGGAATCTGTGGCCTTCGCACCTGTACTTAGGCTGTAACGAGGGCGTTGCAGCTGTTAAAAAACAACTGCCGCTATGCACATGGAACATAGCAATACTACTTCGCCCAGTTCATGCAAGTATGGTAAAAGAAAGCCATTAATTCAGCGCTATAGGTGTTGAGACCCGGAAATAACACACTAATGCAATCCATCTCTTGGGATGAGGGGAAAGCTATCTGAGTGTCGATATTGTACACAAAGGCATACTTCCTGGCAAAATAGTTATCAGAAAAATCAAACTTGAGCTTAAAACTATCAGAATAACCCAGCTCATTGGACAACTTTTCGGACACTCCATCAACACCGCACTTGAACGTATAACCCTCTATGCCATATTTGTTAAGAATGAAGTAATCATCAGTAGAAAAATAGGCTATCATCGTAACGACCTTTTCCGCATTCTTCGAATCCAAAGGAATAACGAACAGACTTGATACTTGAATATGCACACCTGCCTTGTCTACGCCTTCCTGCACAATAACCGTTGATTCCGCCCGGTAATCAGCAAGCCAGAACACATCATAAACACGCTTGCTCGCCGCCATGTCGTTGGATTCACCGCTAACCCTGAGAAGACCCGCTTTATAGAGCTTGTTCATAGAGGGACGCAAACAGTCCGCATCAGCAAAGCCAGCAAGGTATGCACCATTCCGCCATGTCCCCTCTGTGGTTACCTTTTATTTGTAGCTCACTACCGCATCTACACTCTTCCGAGATGAAGCCGCACTGATAGCATCAATTCCCGCAGCAACTCTACCTATTCGTACCAAACCAAGAGCGCTATAACCCGAAGGAAGACCTAATGCTGCCTTAAATCTATTATTTAAGGCATCTCGCCCTCCTGTGTATATCCGAGAGCCATAGCCCAAGGCTTGAGCAGCAAGATACATACTCTCAGTCGCTAAACCGCCGTCAAAGATTTCCCAACCAGTCCCCGGTACGGAGACAACAATCAGTACATTACCCTCCACCGCAGAAGGCATAATCTGTTTTACCAAATCATAACTTTGGATTACCGTAAAGTGCCACGGTTGCCGGTTACTGGCACTTGGAGCGCGGACTCCCGCCTTGACAATTAAATCCAAATCACCCTTGCTGACAGCACCAGCAATAAAATTCGAAGCCGCATAATGCTCAAGAATGGGTTTCATGCCAAGATTGCTTGTTGCCTGAGCCGCTAGTGAGGATAGGGCGGTTAGAAACAACACATATATAACACATTGCTTTTTCATAGCGTTTCTCCTGTTCAATGCCTATGGTAAGGCATAAGCATTGTAAAAATTCTATTAACATTAAAAAACAACTAAATCTCTTTACAAACAAGTATCAAAATCCCACGCCGCAACATCAACAGTTACAGACTAAACCTGCCCTAAGACAGATAACACGCTTGCCGTGGTACGCAGCGCTTTTAAGCGCTTCCTTTGCACACCCAGTAAGCGCATTATCAAAGGCCCTGTACGGTGTATAACTCCCGCTCAAGGAATAACTATGCTTTGTATCCCAGACCACGGGCCTTTCCCACCAGTGCTGGTTTCCCAGCGCATGACAAAATAGGCACGTTTCCCAACTTCATCACCTTGAAACGTATGTTTCCACGGCGACGCTGTGTTGACTTCACTGCGCGTAAACTCTTCAGGGTCTACCGGCGCTGCTTCTGTAATCGGCTTAAGCATGTAGCGAATCTCAACACCGTGATACTTGCCCTTCCCACGACGAGAACTGTTCGCAATCCGATAGCGGCAGCATACTATGTGCGCCGCTGCATCAAGCTCAATGCCGAAATCAACATGATCGGTCGGAACAGGCTGAGGTGTGTGGACCCGATCATAAATCGGTATGCCATACCGTTCCCGCACCTCATCGGTCATCGCAGGATGCGCCTGAAGACGGGCAACATAGCCACGCGCAAGAGCGCGCAGCGCATCCTTTGCCTTGTTCTTGGCTATGGTGTCAAGTTTACTACGCGCAGGAGTTTGGCAAATCTCATACGCAGACTTAAAAGCGCCTGTCGAGCCTGCAAACGTGGTAATCTCATCCTGAGAGAATCCATACGTCGCTCCTGTACTTGTACAGTTCGTACTAAAATTCTCACCCCATAAGAGAAGTTCCGTTTCAGTAGAACCCATGTAACGCTTTCCATTCATTTTATCGCTCCTTCAGAACTGATATACAATAAGTATAACGCACATTGTCAAACGTGTCAAGGTTTTTTGATGAAAAATCAAAATTTTTTCTTGACACGGCTCAATTCCATGTCGTGAAAACATGTTGTTTACATAAAAGAATACTCTGTTTACTTATGTAAACACTTTGTTTACCAGTGAGAACACTTTGTTTACCGGTGAGAACAACGTGTTTACCAGTGAGAATACTCTGTTTACTTATGTAAACACTTTGTTTACCAGTGAGAATAACGTGTTTACATAAAAGATCAACGTGTTTACATAAGTAAACAACATGTTCACAAGGCAAAACAACGTGTTTACAAGGTGAAACAACACTATGCACTACGAGCAGGCACGGAACTACCGTGCCTTTGCTCTGAAAGATTATACCACAATCAAAAAAAACGCAACATATAACACAATATTTCTATCAATCTCTTGACTAAACGGTTAATCTTCGTTAACCTCTTATACATCATGGATAACAGAAACGGTCTTTCTACTAAAGCATACCTACTCAAGAAACTCCGAGAAGCAGAACGCTCTGTTTCAGGCAGCGAACTTGGTAAAGAAGCTGGAGTTTCCCGCGTAGCAGTGTGGAAGGGGATACATTCCCTTATTGAAGCTGGCTATCCAATACATGGAGACGACCAGGGATACCGGATCATCGAAAAAGAGGACGGAGACTTTCTCTATCCCTGGGAATTTGGCACTAATGAGGAGAACTTTCATCATTGGGAAAGTACGGATAGCACTATGAACCGCGCTAAGGACTTGGCTGACAAGGGAGCAGAGAGCGGAGCTGTGTGTATCGCTGAAAAGCAGAGCAACGGTAGGGGAAGACAGGGCAGAAACTGGGATTCAGCAGTAGGCGGATTGTTCTTCACCCTGCTTGAACGACCAACATGCTCTGTGCAGGACTATGTACGGTATGCTATGGCTCTGCAATGCTGCGCCGCAAAGGTCATCAGCACGATCACTGGGCAAAAAGCATGGCTTACCTGGCCTAATGACATCTATGTAGACGCTAAAAAAATCGCAGGAATACTTTCTGAACTGTATGCTGAAGGAGATCGCATCACCTGGCTTACCTTGGGACTGGGGATAAACATCAACAATCCTGCGGTTTCTCTTGATATGGTGAACTGTGCATCCCTTGCCGGTCGGGAATGTTCCCGGCGACAGGTACTGAGCGCTATTCTCGCGGAATGGACTGCTCTAAAACAGTATGGTGTGCTTGAAGGATCGGTCGCTCAGTTGTGGAATCAAGCGGCTTGGGGCGTGGGAATGGAAGTGCGCTATTCACCACAGCGTACCGGTGTATTTTTGGGTATCGATGAGGAAGGTCGAGGGTTGGTGAAAACTGACAACAGTATAGAACAACTATCGCCCGGAGTTGCATCTCTGCGGTTTGTATAAGGATAATGAATGATAGACACTATTGATTCGATAATACTGAAAGGCAGTGCTTTGCGTCGAGAAGATTGCATTAGGATACTGGATGCGCCTGATGATGAACTGGATAATCTTGTAAAAGCAGCCTTTGTTTTACGGAAAAAACATAAAGGACTGATGGTAAGTATTCAAATTCTTTCTAATGCAAAGAGCGGTAATTGCAGTGAAGACTGCGCTTATTGCGCGCAATCCCGAAACGCAGATTCCGGCATAGACATGTATCCTTTAATTTCTTATGAAAAATTATCTGCAACAGGATCACTGATTAAGGAACGCGGGTTAAGCCGTCATTGCATTGGATTAAGCGGTATACGATTCAGTGATAATGCTATTGACGCCTTTTCCGAACAAGTGCGAAAGTTAAAAGCTGAAACACATACTGCCATCTGCTGTTCTATTGGTTTCTTAACCGAAGTTCAAGCACGGAAATTAAAAGCTGCTGGTGTTGATAGGATTAACCATAACCTGAATACAAGTCGCGCCTTTTATCCACACATCTGTACGACTCATACTTTTGATGAGCGTGTGGCGAATATAAAAATGCTGCAAGCTATAGGGTTTGAAATATGCTCTGGAGGAATCATCGGTCTTGGTGAAAGTAACGACGACGTGGTTGATATGCTGCTTGAGCTTCAAAGTATACATCCTGCATCTGTTCCTATCAATTTTCTGCTGCCACTTCAAGGAACATGTCTGGAAAAAGCAGATACCACGCATCTCACTACAGCCTATTGCCTTAAAGTAGTATGCCTTACGCGGTTTATTCTTCCCGCTGCATCAATTCGTTGTGCAGCAGGAAGGGAAGTGTATTTCAAAGGACATGAACGGGAGTTGTTAAGCGTTGTTGATTCTCTTTTTGCGTCAGGATATTTAACTGCTGACGGTCAAACTATTGATGATACCATTAGATTAGTAAAGGAGTCTGGTTTTGAATATCACATCGAATAAGGTTCAAATAAAAGATAACACACAAACGGTTCGCATTGTCTCTCGACAGGGTGTTTTCATTTCGCTCTTTGCTGCGTTAATCTGTGTGTCGAGTTTTTGGACTATCCCGTTAATACCGGGTTTACCGATTGTTTTGAAAAACCTTGTTATTGTTTTGGCGGGTGTGTTATTGGGAACATGGCGTGGGGCAGCGGCGGCGGCGTTATTTTTGCTGGCTGGCATGTTGGGTATTCCGGTTTTTGCTAATGCGGGCGGCATTGCGGCGTTTCTCTCGCCAGCTGGCGGATATATGATAGGCTATGTTGCGGGTGCATTGGCTGCTGGGTTTATTGCAGGAACGCCTTTGATAAAGGATAAAAAGCCCACGCTTATGTATACCATGAGAATTGCTGCTGCACTGTTTATCGGCTTTGCGGTCATATTGGTATGTGGATCGCTCTGGCTGCTCTATCTTAATGACAAAAGTGCAGAACCTAAAGCAGCGGCAGGCATATTTTGGAGTGGTATTGTTCCGTTTATTCCGGGTGATGGAATAAAATTCATTCTTTCCATACCTCTTGCCGTTACGCTGCGTCCCATTGCTGCCTGTTACATACATCCGCGCGCGTGATGAACGATTGCTATGAAAGAAAAGGTACTTATTTTTCGATACAGAAAAGGAAATAGTATTCTGCATCGGATTCCTGCGCTGATAAAATTATTCGTGCTTGTATTATTGACGATCACCATCATGTTTTTGCCTTTATACGGTATATGTGCGGGAATTGTCTTGCTGGTCATTCCTGCACTGTTATGTGGTTTTTCTGTCAGAGAGCAGTTTGCTGATATAAAGCCCGCACTGTTCTACGCTTTTTTTCTCTACCTGATAGGCATCTTTACCCAGTTTTTTTCCATTGGCTTTACCATTGCGCTATTATATCCTGGTTATGAATATGCTTTATACCTATTGAGACTGATCCTTGTGATGCAACTTGCTGCGCTGCTCTTCCGTACAACAACTTCAATCGAAATAAAAGAAGCGATTTGTGATGTGGAAATTGCTATTCGCAGGGTGTTAAGTACATTGCCCTTTGCAAAAAATATTTCACTTGGAGCAAAGTTTGGAACCAGCGTGGCGCTTATGATCAGCTTTATACCTGCACTGTTTGAATTATGGGAAAAGATAAATTGCGCCTATCGAGCGCGGGGTGGTGAACGCGGATTAAAACAATTCCGCGTTCTCTTTGTTGCTCTTATTGCTCTTTCGTTTCATTATGCTGAAAAAAAATCCCGCGCTCTTTGTGCGCGGGAACTTGTTTAAGGGAGAATGTTTGACGTAGAAGACGGTATTGCTTGTGTTCCGAAGACGTTTAGCTTTTCTTTTCAGGATATATCGGCAGTACGCGCAATGTCCTCACGAATTGATGCTGCGGAAGTTTGCGGGAAACTGCCGATGGTGGTGGTTGGCAGCAGGGGAAGGTTCAGTCGCTTGTGTTGTAGAGTGCTTCGCGTGCTGTAGGTTCCGGTTCGCGCTTTCTTGCCGGCATGTGCTGCCGTGTCTCCCGCTGTGTCTTTTTTTATCAGCATGGTGCTTTTGTTGTTTTCAATCAATGCTTTGTCAGTTTCAGAGAGGCAATCGGAAGAAAACAGTTTTGCAAGGAGGGCAAGTTCTTGCATTTTTTCACAGGCGAAGGCCAGATGCTTTAACGCCTCTACTGCGTGTTCAGAATAGCTTGTTACGATGATGTTGATCCTGTTGCTTACTGCGGACAGTTCCTTATACGTTTCCTGCTTTTACGTGATCAGGGGAATGAACATATCAGACGAGTGGTTTTGGTTCAGGCCCTGTGCTTATCAGGCGGCGGGCTTTGGAACCACTTGAGATGTCGTCAAGGACTTTGGTTTCTTCCGCGAGCATAGCTTTGTGGTATTCCTTTTCGCGGTGTTCCTTTACTTTGGATAAGACTTTGCGATCACGGGAGGCTTCGAGGTAGATGCCGCGAGCGTCTTCAACCCGTGCAGAGGCTTTTTCCGCCTCCCGTGTGAGTTGTACTTTGGTTGCGTCAAGGCGCTGAACGTAATGGTCGAAGGTGAGAATGTCGCTGACGCTGAGGCCAATGGAAAAGCGTTCAGCTGCTGCTGCGCTTCGTTGTTCAGTGGTGGCGTTAATTGCCTGTTCAATCTGGGTGAGCGCTCCTATGGCGCGACCTAAGTCAATTTTAGTCTCTTTTTCATGGTATTCCCGCAGTTTAAGTGCCTTCTCAAGGGTGAACTTGAATTGCTTCATGGGGTGTTGTCCGTTTCAGGTAAGACGTGGGGCAAGGTTTGCCGCTCATTGTCGTTGCCGCTTAGTTCTTCTTCTGGTATTTCACCATTTTTGGAAATTGTCGCCATACGCGACAGGGTTTCGCGCACAGAGGAATATTCATTGACTTCTTGGATAAGGAACTGCTCAATGTCGCCATGCCGGGCAATAGCTTCGTCTATCAGCGGATTGGAACCAGCGTGATATGCGCCAACGTTGATGAGGTCTTCGTTTTCCGCGTACACGGCCATGAGCCGTCGTATTACGCCGGCTGACTTGCTAGTAACCGGGCCTGCCACAACAGGTGCCAAGCGGGAAATGCTGGCAAGTATATCAACGGCTGGATAGTGATATGCTTGAGCAAGAGAACGCGAGAGTACGATGTGACCATCGAGTATTCCTCGCACGGTATCAGCGACTGGCTCATCCAAATCATCGCCATCCACGAGAATCGTGTAAAAGCCAGTGATGGTTCCTTTGTCCGAAGTACCGCAGCGTTCAAGGAGTTTTGGCATTTGGTCGAACATACTGGGGGTATAGCCGCGCGTTGCGGGAGGTTCGCCAATGGCAAGGCCGATTTCACGTTGAGCGCGGGCAAAGCGCGTTACCGAGTCGAAGAGTAACATTACGTCCAGTCCTTGATCCCGGAAATACTCGGCGACTGCTGTTGCTACATACGCGCCGCGCAAACGGGAAAGGGGCGGGGAATTGGACGGAGTAACGATGAGTACGCTTCGCGCGAGACCTGTGGTTCCCAGATCATTTTCGATGAAGTCATTAACTTCGCGGCCTCGTTCTCCAATAAGCGCGACTACGTTTACATCAGCGTTGGTATTGCGCGCGATCATGCCGAGTAAGGTTGACTTACCCACGCCAGAACCTGCGAAGATGCCGAGTCGTTGTCCCCGGCCAACGGCGAGCATACCGTCAATGGCGCGAATTCCTGTACTGACGCGCTGTGTTACGCGCTTTCGTTTTAGCGGGTCTGGTGCGCTGGCCATTGCTGGATAGTAGAGGGGATTTTCAATCGGGCCTTTGTCATCGATGGGCTTACCGAGAGCGTCTAGTACGCGTCCAAGCAATTTTCTGGAGACGGCGACTTCGAGGCTTGATCCGGAAGCGATCACGCGGTTACCCACCTCGATGCCGTCGGTTTCAGTGTAGGCCATAAGCTGAACTGTTTCGTCCCGCAAGCCGACCACTTCGGCTATTATCGGGGATCGTGCCTTTGGCGCTTCGATACGGCAGATTTCCCCGATAATAGCTTGGGGACCGCGGCTTTCGATGAGCAATCCTTGAACTTTGGAGATATAACCAACACACTTGATAGTATCCACTGTGGTGATGGTTTCAACATACTTATCAAGCAGAGTGTGCATTAGCAGCCCTGTCATTGCCGATTTTTTCCACGATTGGAGTGATTTCCAGAATCTTGGCTTCAAGTTCAGCCATCTGGCTGGAGATGCGGGCATCAATCTCACCAAAGTCGGTCTCAATGATACAGCCACCAGCGTCAACCGATGTGTCTTCCTGCACTTGAATTGTGTTTGTGCCTTCAAGAAGCTGGATAAACTCTCTGGTATGTTCGGTTGTAAGTTTCATATCTGCGGTGTTCACGCGGATAATCACTTCGCCCTTTGCCTTTACTTTTTTCAAGGCTTCAGATACGTTGGCGATAAGCACGTCTTTTTGGTTTTCGGAGAGAATCTTAACGACCTTACGGGATATGAGTAAGGCAAGGTCGATGAGTTGCTGTTCTGCTTCGGCGAGAATTTCGGCGCGTTTGTCCTGCGCTCGTTCAAGCACGACTTGGGTACGTTCAGTGAGCCGGGCTACTTCAGCCTTGCCTTGGTTAAAGCCTGCCTCATGGCCTTCAAGAAAGCCGCGTTCCTCAGCCGCGTTTTGATGGTTTATGGCGCTGAGTTGAGCTGCTTCCTGTGTTTCTTTGGCTTTCTGGGTGGCATTGGCGATGATCTTCTCAGCCTCGTCCTTTGCGGTCTGTTTCAGGGCTTGAGCTTCGTCGGTACGGCGCTTTACTTCTTGAAAAGCGGCGGCTTCGGCATTCTTGATGATACCATCAGCTTCTACTTGTGCTGAACGAATCATAGCCTCACGTTCTGTTCCCCACTGGCTTTTGAAGAGTTCAGCTTCTTTTCGTAGTTCATCTGCTGTGGGACCTTCGTAGACATCATCTTCAATACCGTCTTCTGTTGTTTTAGTTTCAGGGAGTTTGTCATCAGCAAAAGAAGGAGGCGCTTCGAGATATACTTTAAGATTGCCGATGGCAATCTCTTCTGGTCTGAATACTGCTTTTATCATATCAGTTCGTCCTCACCAGCGCGGGCAACAACCACATCGCCAGCGTCTTCCAGTCGCCGGATGATGGCGACGATCTTCTGCTGGGCTTCTTCCGCGTCTTTCATACGAATCGGTCCCATAAACTCAATGTCTTCTTTGAGCATACTGCCAGCGCGCTTACTCATGTTCTTGAATACCTTTTCCTGAACCTCAGTATCGCACGGCTTCAGTGCCTTTGAGAGTTCAGCGTTGTCAACCTCGCGCAGTACGCGTTGTATGGACTTGTCATCAAGCATAACAATGTCTTCAAATACGAACATACGTTTCTTGATTTCCTCGGCAAGTTCTGGATCGTCGCCTTCCAGCACTTCCATGATCTGCTTTTCAGAGGCGCGATCAACCATGTTGAGGATTTCAACAACGCTCTCAACGCCACCGGCAGCGGTGTAATCTTCACTTGACAGGGTGGATAGCTTCTTTTCAAGCACGCGCTCCACTTCCCGCAAGACTTCGGGGCTAGTGCGGTCCATTGTGGCGATACGACGTGCAACATCGCTCTGCACCTCGTTAGGCAGGTTCTGGATGATGACCGACGCCTTGTTTGGTTCGAGGTAGGCGAGAATCAGGGCAATGGTCTGGGGATGTTCCTGTTGGATAAAGTTCAGGAGGTGGGCTGGATCAGTGCGACGGATAAAGTCAAAGGGGCGCACTTGTAGGCTGGAGGTGAGTCGGTTGATGATATCAACAGCCTTCTGACTGCCAACAGCCTTTTCGAGCAATTCCCTCGCATAGTCAATACCGCCCATGGAGATGAACTGATTGGCCTGCATGAGTTCTTGAAATTCGGTGAGTATAGCGTCCTTCTGGGCTGGTTCGACTGTTTCAAGACGAGCAATCTCAAACGTGAGGGTTTCGATTTCGTCTTCACGCAGGTACTTAAAAATTTCCGAAGAGATTTCAGAACCGATGGACACGAGAAACACAGCTGCTTTCTGCCTGCCGTTGACATCACTAGAGTCTTTCTTCTTAACCTGACCTTGTTGCGCTTTTGCCATTTTATTCTCCTACTCTTCTAACAACCACGTTCTGATGAGCTGTGCCACATCTTCAGGATGATCCTTTGACATGTTGGCGATACTTTCCTGTAGCTCCATCCGCGTCCGTTCTTCGACAGACATAGATACTGCTGCGCCTTCTTCCTCGGCCTGCATGATCGCGCTTTCCCGTATAGCTGCTTCTCGCTGTGCCCGCTCATCTTCTGCCAGACGTTTGCGCCGCTCGATCTCGCGTGATATGAGCTTAAACGCGATAAAGGCAACGAGTAAGAACACCACGCCGCCAATAATGAGTAGCAGTATCAGTCTAAAACGTTGTTGCTCTCCAAGGCTGGCATCAGCCAAGGCAAATTCCTGTGCGCGGTCAAAACCAATGTTCGTTACCGTAACAGAGTCGCCGCGCGAAGCGTTGTAGCCAATAGCGTTCTGTATCAGGGACTGGGTTGCCCGCAGGTCTTCCGCCGATATAGGTGTGTATGCCCGCTCGGTTGCACCATTATTTACAATGGAATTTCCCTTCTCATCTCTCTGCACAACCCATGTTCCGTCGATGTTTACCGAAACCGTAATGCGGTCGATACTCGGACTCTTCTCTTCCTGGGTAATGCTTTTGTTAATCTCATTGTTAGTAACAACGCTTTCCTCGGTTACCGTGCCATAGATGTTGGACATATCACGGTACGCGGGCGTGGTCTGACCCTCAAGACCGGCGGGACCTTCAGGGGTATAGCCTGTGCCTGTGTAGGTTATTTTGGACGAGGTCTGGGAACGAATCACGGATTCAGCTATCTCGGAATCGTCATAGGACGAACCCGGTGTTCGAGGTCTTATGGTAAAAGGCAGGAATTCCTCAGTGTTCACCACTTTCTTGGAAAGGTCCATATCGATCTTAATGTTAAGGTCGCGCACACGATCAGCGGTAAAGGTCTGCTGTAACGCGGTAAGCACCTTTGCGCGATACTGGGCTTCCAACTGCTGAATGATCTTGTTGCCCTGCTCAATGGTCTTCAGCCGCTCGGAATCAGCCATGCCCGCGAAGTCGTTCAGCACCATGCCGCTCCGGTCGGTGATAACGATGTTTTCGTCCTTGAGACCAGTTATGGCGAACTTGAGAAGTTTCTGTATGCCCTCGATTTTCTTGGAGTTCTCGGTGATATCACTGCCCGGTCGTGGGGTAATGATAACGCTGGCGCTGACAGGGCTCTGTTCAGAGACAAACAGCGCGTCTTTTGGAAAGGCTATCGTAACATTGGCGTCATCAACTTCATTGAGCGACTTGATATGCTCGGTAACCATCTGAGTAATTGCCCTCTGGAGGTTCACATTTCGTTCCATATCGGTGATTGTCCAGCGGGCAACGTCGAAGATAGCCCATGGGTCTGTGCCGTTGGGAACCAGGTCTTCACGGATAAGAATCGCCCTCATTCTGCGGGCGGTTTCCTCATCACCCACCATAACTACACCAGTAGACGAGACGTTCGTCCGCACCCCTTCTGCGTTGATCCGCGTTACCATGCGGTCTCGCATATCAAGGTCAACGATAGGCGTATCAATAATCGGCACCATAGTAGGTGAAGCTGATACTGAAAATAGCACTACCACGCCTGCAATCGCCGCCACGCAAATACCCAGCAGAATCAGCTTTTGCAAAAGGCTCCATTTACCCCACAGATTCTTTATCTGCTCTACAACCTTTCTAAACCACTCACCCATAAACCCCTCCCCGGTTTTATTTTTTGTTTGATTATATCAAGTTTACCGGGTATTGATAATATCCTTCCAGTCCTGTACCAAACGGTTAAGCACGGTTCGTGCAATATTCAGAGACATACTTGCCTCAGCCTGAGCAATGGTGATGTCATGGATATCCACCGCGTCAGGGTTAGTGATCGCGGTCTGTATCAGGCTTTCAGCTTTCTGTTGGTCGCCGGAAACCTTATCCAGCGCCCGAAGCATTGCGTCCGCGAAGTTGTCGCTCTGCAACACCGACTCTGCGCCAATCTGCTTGGTCAAATCCGCGATGCTCGCGCCACTAGGAGTGAACCCCATGATATGTCTGGGGTTGCTTATGGTCATTGGCAAGCTGGAACTTGCCGCCAGATTAGAAAGTGTCATAAAAATCACGGCGCAGACTCCCAAAGTTGCGGGATCAAACGCCGTCTGCTATTAGGCAGACCTCCTTATAAAAAATAGCTCGTCTATTCTCTTTGTCTAATCCCTTACGGGATTAGTCCGGCTGACATTGCTGTCAACCGCTTGATTGCCCTTACCCAATGTTAAGCTGGGTTTTACACTTGCAATACTGTTCCTCGTTCAGCCTCTTGGCTTTGCTGAGGGTAGTGAGTACGGGCTTGCCGAATCGCTCTGACAAGCCCAATCCGAAAAGATTGAGGCACTTATTTATCTTCCTCCAATGTCCAGCGCACGCTGGAACATAGTTTTAGCGCCATCAATAATCGAAGCGTTGGCTTCATAAGCCCGTGATGCGGCGATCATATCAGTCATTTCAGTAACAATATCCACATTAGGCATCTCAACATAGCCCTCATTCGGGCCGGAAGTGATGGCATCTGGATGGGTTGGGTCATAGACAAGCCGGTTTTCAGTGGCAATGTCTTTTTCTATGCCCACGACTCTGACACCCTGACCTGGGCCGCTGTCCAGCATATCCGGCAGAAACGGCGATCTCCACGATGGCCCCTCGGCTTTGGTTTCTAGAACTACGCGGCTTCTCCGGTATGGGCCACCTTCCGGCGTGCGGGTAGTAGAGACATTGGCAATGTTATCCGCAATAACGTCTGAGCGAAGCCGCTGGGCGCTCATGCCTGTGGCTGCGATGCTTATCGAATTCAAGATTCCCATAGTTTATTAACCTCGTAACACAGTATTGACCTGACTGAACTCAAAGGTTTCAGCCTGAGCCAGCAGACTATACATCAACAAGTTCTGCACATAGTTCATAACTTCCTGCTCCATATCCACATTGTTTCCATTGTTCTGGGAAGAGCTGGTAAAGTCCAGCGTCTGCCTCGGGGTAACATTGCGATAATCCCGCTCCTGCCAATTAGCGATATGGCTTGGGTTTGTGAGTGTGAGTTCCAGCGTGGGCTTTTGTTGCCCGGATTCCAGCGCTCGTTTCAGCTCACTTTCAAAGCTCAGGTCAGAGCGTTTGAATCCCGGTACCTCAGCGTTGGCAAGGTTATTGGCGATGATGTCTTGACGCATGGAACGAGCATCCATAGCGCGATGAACCAAATCAATCGTTTTGGAAAAGCTATTATCGATATTCAAAACCTTTAATCCCCCTTAATTAAATAGCATCTTCACAGCTAGATGTATATTTTCTATTCTATTCAAACATCGGTAGTCTAAGAAAAGATATTAAGTACAAATCTAATCCGACTTTGTATATCAAATTTGCACTTTCTGAACCCCTTGCACAGGCTGATTTCCTGGGTTGCTGCATACTGTTGTTGATTCGCGGACAAGGAGCGATGGCTGGAGCAAGCAGTGGTTAAGCGGCGCGTTATCAAGGAGGCTGTAGAGAAGGGCGCAGGCCATGAGTCCAAGTCGATGGCGCTTTTGGACCACTGTAGTAATGCGGGGCGTACAATAGGCAGTAAATGGCATATTGTCAAAGCCCACGATGGAAATGTCGGCAGGGACAGCTATGCCCTTTTCCTGAAAGCGGCGCACTGCGCCCATTGCCATGAGATCGCTCGCGCAGAACAGCGCGGTAATGTCAGTCTCCGCAAAATAGTCAGCACCGCTCGCGCCGCTTTGCTCGGAAAAATCGCCATCAAAAACAAAATGCGGCTCAAACCCCGGCTGAAAACCGTGCTTGCGGCTACAGAGCGCAGCAATATAGCCAGCAAGACGTTCTTCAGACACTTGGGCAAAGGGATGCCCATTGAGGAAACCAATGTTCTGATGCCCCAAATCAATGAGATGTTCAACTGCCAGACGCGCCCCAGTGTAGTTATCCACGCCCACTCTGCCTACACAAGGGTTATTTACAGAAAAATCAAGCGTAACTGTAGGTATACTGGTGGTCTCAAGCTGGGCAATGTACGGGTCAGTGGTTTTCAGACCCATAACAAACGCACCTGAGATGCGCTTTGCCGTGAGATAGGCATCGTAGGATACCTGTTCCTGTTCAGCGCTGGTGGTGGTCAATATGATTACCTCATGTTTCAAGGTAGCGTATTGTTTGAAACCCATGAGAACATCGTAATAGAAGGACTGCTCATTCTCATTTTTGTCTCTGTCCTGAATGAGAATCGCCACACGGCGTTCTCCGTTTAACACGCCGCCATGTGGTGTATGGATATAGCCAAGCTCTCTGGCACAGGCCAGGACACGAGCGCGGGTCTCCTCGCTCACCTCGGCTTTATCGGCAAGCGCCTTTGAGACAGTGGCTGGAGAAACCGAGAGCGCCTTAGCGATCTGTTGTATTGTAGGTCTAATCATGTTTATGCCCTAATGATACATCAAGTTGTCCGTTGTTCATCATAATTTCGTGGTCATGCTCATCAAAACCCTCAGGAACCACGAATACCACAGACGCGCTCCCGGTGTACTCAAGCTGCCAGAGACAAGCCTCGCTGTTTTGCTGATAGCACAACGAAAGTTCGCCGTCCAGAACCCGCAGCCGGAGCAGCTTGGCGAATGGCCACGCACTGGGCATACAGGGCGCAACGCGAATGCGGTTTTGAGATGCACTGGGCTGTATGCCGAAAAAGTAGCGCGTGATAGGAACCTGCGCCGCATAGATGGTCCATGCCTGCACGAAACAGCCGTAGTCCGGGAGCATTTCTGAGATACAGCCCGGAGTGGCACGGCCAAAACAGGCAAACATCTTTTCAAGCAGACTAAACGCACGATCTGCAAAGCCATAACGCGCCTGCGCCACTACCATGACACCGGTATTGATGGTCATGCTCACATCCTGAAATATGCCGCTCAAGTACATGCCGTATTCGCCAATAAAGCGTCCGCTGTGCATCTGTTCCAGCGCACGAAGCGCCTTTTCACGTGGGGCAATGCCGGTTTCCATAGGCGTATTGATAATCCAGCCATAGTTGAATAGGCAGCCAGTTTCAGCTTCAGGCGTTAGGTTTTCTTTCTTTGTCAGGGCCTCGTCAAGAATCCGCCGGGCTTTATCAACGCCAGTCCCATAGTGCAGGTCAAGAATCGTGTCATAACGAGAACGCAGGTCTGCGGAACTGGTACAGGCATCGCAGTATAGGCCGGCTTCTTCGTCCCACAGCACAGTGTTAATAGCTGCAACCGTACGTTCCGAAAGCGCCTGATACTCGTCCGCCTGCGCGTCCAGCCCTTTGAGCCGACATAGAGCGGCAAAGCATGTATACGCCTGCGCAGTATACACCGCAGTATCAAGCATCTCGGAATTCAGCCCCGGAATCTCTAGTATACCGTAGCCGCTGGGAAAGCCGTCATTGTCATTGTCCTGTTCGCGCAGCCAGGCCACACTTTTTTGTAAAACTGGAAAGGCAAGGTCGAGGAAGTCGCGGTCACCGGTCCACTCATAATAAAACCAGACCATGCTGATAAAGTGCGCGGTTTCCTGCGTGTTCCCTGGATGCGCGCAAAGTCCCATAGTTGTTACCTCATGGGGTATGCGGCCGTTGCCATTAAACTTTTCTGAGCTATCCAGTAGCAAACCTAAGGTGTTACGGCAAAGTTCGTAATCACCCATTGCCAGTACCCCTTGCAAAGCGTAGGTGTTGTCGCACGCAAACCACCACGGGTATTCAGGCAGACCAGCTGCCAGAGCGCGGCCATTTACCGTATCCATGATGAGCCAGTCGGTATTGACCTTAATCCAGTTAAAGATGGTTTCAAATTTTTTATCTTCTATTATAAGGCGGCTTCTATTAAGGAGTTCGGCGTAACGCGCCCGCTTCTCGGCCCAGAAATCCCGGGACGCAAGTAAGCTGTGATAGGCGTCGAGGCAGCTAGCGCGGGACACGCAGGAGCCAGCGATGATGAAGCGCAGAACACGGTGTTCCCCACTCCGCAACGACAGCGCGTAAAAAAAGCTGACGCCAACACCCTGACCAGCGGTGTTTTCCGGGCCATGGCCGATACCTTGCTCCACCTGTTCTGGCGCGGGAATCGAGCCTATAGCAACATACCACTCGTGTTCTGTGTCCTTTGCTAGAAAGAGCTTTTCGTCCGGGAGCCATTCACCCGCATCAAGCTCATCGGTAATGCCATGTTCGCCAGAGAACCAGACTGGACGAAGATCGGTTTTTGCCAGAAACTCCAGTTCCAGCCTCCGGGTTTCAGCAGATGGGTTAAACACCTCGTAGTCAACGATGATTCCTGCACCTCCAGCGCTTGTCGTCATTTCTGGCGCGATTTGGGAACGAGTGAGGCGAAGCGGGGTATGTCCAAGATTGCTATTATAAAGGAAGACATTACCTTCGGGTCGGTTCTCAAAGCCGTCAGCGATGGTCCAGACATCGACATGAGCGGCGTCAATGTCTTTGAGCCTGAGCCAGAAACCATCCAGTAGCTTGATCGGGTGCAACCACAAGCCGCCCATCTCTTTCTCAAGGTGATGACCGAAATCGGGAAAGCGACCATCCGTGGTCCCGATAAGTTTGATACGCTCACTGGCACAGACATAAAGAGGAAAAGTAACGTGACGTGAAACGCGCAGTCTTGTTGTATTCATAAGCCCTATGATAAAACGACATGAAATAAGTTTCAATAAAATTTCGTTAAACTTACTGAAAAATTTGTTGACAAACGAAAATTCTATGTTAGTATTGTTTTTGGAGGAACGTATGAAAAAGATTTCGTTCATTATTATTTCTTTCGCACTGACCTGCGGCATGGTATTTGCCGCAGGCAATCAGAGCCAGCAGTCCACCGTCACAACAGACGGTGTCATTCAAGTTAGCATTCCGTCCTACAAGACCGGACAGAATGTCGGTGCGCTCTTCTTTCTGCCACAGGTAGAGCGCTTTAATGCCAAGTATGCGGGCAAGTATAAGCTTGTCATCGAGGAGATCGTGCAGGATATGTACGCCGAGAAGATGCAGCAACTCAGCCAGCAGAACAAACTTCCGGCGCTGGTTGAAGGTGGTAACCAGGCATGGATTGAGCAGTACATCATTCCGGGAAACCGCTTTGTTGATCTCATGCCCTGGCTTGACAGTAAGCCAGACCTCAAGAAGCGACTAATCCCCGCCGCGCTCGACTACAACACCAAAAACGGCAAGCTGTTCTCAATTCCCTATCCGGTTGTCCGTCCCGTTGGCCTTTTCTACAACCCCAAACTGTATCAGCCATCCCGCTCCTTCGCGGACATGACTTGGGATCAGGTTATCGCAGAACTGGGCGATAACAAAATTGCCTTCATGACGAGCGAGAACGCTTGGACAACCATGCTTGTATTCTCATCACTCATCGCCGTTCAGCCAGGTGGCCCAGAACTCATGGCCACGAACATTACCAAAAAAATCACCGACTACAACAACCCGATCTTCATTAACGCCGCCAGACAGTTGCAGACGCTTTTGAGCCAACATGCCTCAGCCAACACCTTGGGCGCGGCCTATGCTGACGCCGCCAACGCCTTTATGTCCATGCGCGCCTCGCTCATCGCCAACGGCAGTTGGATGGTTGGCGACTTCGCCCCTGAGCAGAGCGGCAAGTGGTCAAACGGATTCAATGGCGCTGATGTCCGCGCAGACGTATTGCCCGGCAATGTCGGCATTGGCGGAACTGGCATTGGTTATAGTTATTGGATACCCAGCACTGCCACAGCACAGGAACAAGAACTGGTCAAGGCTTTCATCGAATTCATCATGTCGCCGGAAGAACTGGAAGCCTTCATGCTGAGCGAAGGCGGCTCCACACCGCGCATGACGCCCAGCGCTGATTTCATCGCCAAGCGCACTCAGAACCGCCTCCTGGCCGAGTACGACGGCGCGTTTAACGGCGACACCATACTCTGCGATTCCTTTGAAACCGCTGTGCCTAACTCCATATCCCAGAGCGAATTCCCCCGCCTCTTACCTGATCTCATCAGTGGCCGTCTCAGCCCAGAACAGTTCTGTAAGGAACTCTCCGACAGAGCAGCTGAAATCGATCTGTAATCCGAGCCTGTTCCAAAACTTCGATTTTGGAACAGGTGGGCGGTCTCCGCCTTAAAAATAGGAGCTTATCATGGCTATGAGCCATCTTGAACGCAGGTATCTTCCATGGATATACGCATTTCTACTACCAACGCTGATTATGTTCGCGCTGTTCTATCTATGGCCAATCATCACCGTTATCTATACCAGTTTCACGCGCTGGAACGGCTTCAGCTCGCCTGAGTGGACCGGGCTGAACAATTACACGCGCCTGTTTCGGCTGAAAAGTTTCTCAGCCTCGTTACGCAACATGGGGCTGTGGGCATTGCTCGCAGCAGTGTTCCACACCCTCTTCGGTATCCTTGTGGCCCTGGCCTTCTTCAAAGCCCCCCCAGGCTGGAAGTTCGTGCGCACCGTGTTTATGATTCCCAATGTCATATCCGGCGCAGCATGGGCCATGATATACCGTTTCATCTTTAACAATGAGTTTGGACTGCTCAATTCCCTGATCCGGAGCGTAAACCCCAGTTTCAGCGTAAATTGGTTCTACGAAAGTCCAGCGTCGTTCTGGGCAATCACCTTCACCTGGCTCTTCTACGCAGTGGTGATCAGCCTTGTGGTACTCGCTGATCTCATGGCCATATCCACCGACATACACGAGGCAGCCATCATAGACGGTGCTTCCGGTTTCCAGATCATGACCCGCATCGATCTTCCGCTCTGCCGTTTCTCCATCGGAACCAGCGTCATTATGGGCGTAACCTCGCGCATCGGCATGTACGAATCCATCGCCCTGACAAGTCGCGGCGGCCCGGGCGACGATACAATGAGCTTGTCCCTGATTTTGGTACGCAACATCACTGATAACAATTATGGTCTGGCAAACGCCACCGGCATGGTTATGCTGATACTGGGCGCTTTCATTATGTTCATGGCAAACAAAGTGTTCCACATGAACGAGCCAGTAGTATAGAAGGAGAATAGTATGAGTACGCTAAACACGTTCGAGCAAAAGAAAACAAGTTATCGGCTAGGCCAGACGGCAACGCTGTTCTTGATCTATCTTTTATTTGCCTTTGTAGTATTGGTCTCCATTGGTCCTTTAGTCTGGGTGGTCATGTCCTCCTTCAAAACCAATGGGGATATATTGACCAAACCCTTTGCTCTCCCCACAGGACTTGATTTCGCCCCGTATCTCTCGGTTATTAGGGGCAATAACTTCCTGCAATTCGCGCTTAACTCGGTGATCATTTCCTCGATTGCCACAGCCGGCTCGATCTTTATGTACGCGATGGGCGCGTATGTATTTGCCCGCTACGAGTTTCCCCTGCGCGGCCTGCTCTTTACCCTTTTCACCCTTACCATGCTGGTTCCCGGACATACCAAGACTCAGCCAGTTTTTCACCTCATCATGCAGCTTAATCTTTACGACACGCGTGCTGGTATCACCCTTGTGTATCTTTCGGGCGGCATTGCCATGAGCCTTTTTGTGATGCGCGCCTCGTTTGCCTCGATTCCTAAAGAGATGTCTGAGGCGGCTGTCATAGACGGAGTAGGTTTCTTTCGTAATTTTTGGCAGATGCACATACCTCTTGCCAAGAACGGGCTTGCCACTGCTGGCATCCTCATGTTTCTGGGAAACTGGAACGAATACTTCTTCGCATCTTTGCTTTCATCGTCTCCCAAAACCCGAACCCTGCCTTACGCGCTGGCCTTCTTCAACGAGACCTATGCATACGATTACACGAAAATGTTTGCCGCGCTCACGCTCATCATCCTGCCTGGGATAGTGGTTTACGCGGTTTCACAGGAACAAGTGCAGATGTCGATCAGCTCCGGCAGTGTTAAGGGTTAGCGCCAAGATTTACTCTGACGAGAGAACCAAGCCGCTACAGTTATTCAAAGTTCCAAAACACTTTGGTCGCTGGGAGCGGCAGCTTTGCTCCTGATGTTGACGACTAGTTCAGATACCAAAGTCTCAACAACTAGGCGGTTTGACATTACTACCGAAGCTAGCGTGCTAACATCGCTAGTACCTGGTTCAGGTTAAAGGGAAGGACGCAATAAGAGAGCGCAACATCAGGGAAGACAAAAAAGGGAAAACACCCCTACTCTCGTAGAACTCTACAAGGCTTCTGTAGTACATACAAGACTTCGTACTACGGCACTGTTAGTAAAGGTTGACATACCGGAAGGGCTGTGATAGGATAGAGGTGGGGAAAAGCACATAGAGAGAAACGAATGCTTGTATCCGATAAGCGAGGAAGTATTTAACCGGAAGGTGTTACCGAATAGCTGGTACTGGATACTTTAGGTAGACGCCCTTTCCGCATACTCCACATTCCCTCCTGCATGGCAACCTTTACTAGCATAGGCTCGTGTCATCGAACAGCACAGACTAGTGTCATTGAGTGATTCTAGTTAGTGTCATTGAGTAGCATAGGTTAGTATCATCGAACAGCATAGGTTAGTGTCATTGAATAGCACAGACTAATGTCATTGAATAGCACAGACTAATGTCATTGAATAGCATAGGTTAGTGTCATCGAGTGATTCTAGTTAGTGTCATTGAGTGATTCTAGTTAGTGTCATTGAGTAGCATAGGCTAGTGTCATCGAGTAGCATAGGCTAGTGTCATCGAGTAGCATAGGCTAGTGTCATCGAATAGCATAGGTTAGTGTCATTGAGTAGCATAGGCTAGTGTCATTGAGTAGCATAGGTTAGTGTCATTGAATAGCATAGGCTAGTGTCATTGAATAGCATAGGCTAGTGTCATCGAATAGCATAGGCTAGTGTCATCGAGTAACACAGGCTAGTGTCATTGAATAGCATAGGCTAGTGTCATCGAGTAGCATAGGCTAGTGTCATCGAATAGCATAGGTTAGT
>JAIRYV010000048.1 GCA_031267685.1 Treponema sp. | reverse complement strand
ATTGAGATGCAGATCATTCATACTGCGAACATCTTTGAGCGTATCTGCTTTTATAAGGCGAAGATGCTGGTTGAACAGGTAGGCGCGGGAGATAGCTATGATCGCATCAAGAAAGTGATCAACATCGTGATCACTGACTTTAGCTTTATCGAAAGTGGAAACGAAGGAGTGGAAGGAACAGTATCGCCATATCATCATTGTTTCCGCCTGTATGATCCGCAAGATGCGGCGTATTTTGGAGATGTGGAGGAGATACATACGCTTGAGTTGCCGAAGCTGCCGCTGGAGAGCGATAACACAGCGATCTGGAACTGGGTGAAATACATAGGGGTAAGAACCGAGGAGGACCTGACGATGTTAGCAGAGAAGAGCGAGGTGTTGCGACATGCCGTGAGTGAGTTATACCGTGTGAGTGCGAATGACGAGATACGCTATGCGTATGAGGCGCGCGAGAAGGCGTGGCGGGACGAGAAAGACCGAATGGACACTGCGCTCAATCAGGGTATAGCAAAGGGCCGAGCGGAAAGTAAAGCGCGGATAGAGCAGCTTGAGTCTGAAAAAGAGCGCCTTGAGTCTAAAAGTGAGCGTCTTGAGTCTAAAAGTGAGCGCCTTGAGTCTGAGAATGAACGGCTTAGACGAGAACTGGCGCGGCTGCAATAGAACCATGCCTGATAGAGAGCGGCTAAGTCCGAATGATGAGATACGCTATGCGTATGAGGCGCGAGAGAAGGCGTGGCGGGACGAGAAAGACCGTATGGACTCTGCGCTCAATCAGGGCCGAGCAGAAAGTAAAGCACAGATAGAGTAAGAGCAGCTTGAGTCTGAAAAGGAGCAGATGTTATCGTTTGTTTTGACACAATGCGCTTATTATAGAGAAACTTTCGATAAAAACAAGCAAAAACCAACGCTGAATTGCAGCGCTTTATATATACTATTACTGGAGAGGATGTTGATAAAAAAAGTTTCAGACCATAGCGTTGAATTGAGCTTATCGGCACAGGCAGCACCCGAAGGGTTTATATTTGAGGATGCCACCTATAAACCCAATCTACAGTCTGAAACTATATCTACTAGAACAACGCGGCGGGTTCTGTTTGAACGCTCAACCCACCGCGACCCCGGAACCATGCCAACGACTCGCGCCGTTCGGTATGGTTCCTTTTTTAGAAGCTGTAAACAAAACGAATCTCAAACTGATTCGTCGCTTTGCCTTTAGTATCCCCCGCTAATGCCGCTGATATGCTATTAGGCATCTTTTGCGTAAGGGTATAGGCGGTTGCGATGGAAGCGCCGCTACCTAGATCGAACGTCAATTTAGGCCCAACTTCAATGGTGTCAAATAGCACCGGGTCTTCATCATCGATTTTAATTCCCTCTTTATAGCCCAAGAGGAGTTCCGCATTAACATAAAGGTTGGCGCTCAACCAGTCATTAAACTTGTAGTTAAAAACAGGTTTTACATTGAGCGTCGTTTGCTTTGCCGACGTTCCATCGAAGGTATGCAAGCCCAAGCGAAGTGCTGCGTCCCAAGGATTCGGAGCATACTTGATGTACAGCCATTCATCTGTTGCTAACCTAGACTCTTCTTTGTTGTTGTAGTTGGTATCTTTGACAGTACCTCCAATACCCTTCACTTGGCCGTTCAACCATACGGAAAGATCAGGAACCGCGCTACCAACAAATTTGGCATTAAGCCGCCAAACCAATGTACTGCCATCCGGTTCGCCATCAGTACCATCTCCCGGACCATCCAGCGCGAAGCCTAGACGGGTATCAATAGCGTCATTTTCGTATCTGGCGCCAAAAATAAACTCTTGAAGATAATCCTCGAGCTTATAAGCATTGTTCTTAGCTCCCAAAGCCATACCAACGTTAAGACTGCTCAGGAATGCAGGTTTGAATTCAAAGCGTGCGCCCTGTATGTTATCAACGTTAGCCCAGATTTCATCACCACTCGTCTCCCAGGGGCTATCGCCGCCGATTTTGCCCAAGGATATACGGAACTGATCGTCAAAGAAATCACCAAGCGCATAGGCATAGGCAACAAAGTCAGACGTATTCTGCTCATCAAACTTATCCCCAGCCTCTCTTAATTGGAAGCGCCACTTGAACTGAATGTTGCCTTTAGTGTAAACAAAGTTAAACCTGATACGTCCGGGTGTCCCGGCATCATCACTGTTCTTTACCCGCGCTACCACATCGTCATCGCCATCTTTGCTGATATTGAGACCGGTTTTTACCTCCCCAGATATCGCAAGCCCATCTTCCGCAAACACGGAACCCGTTACCAGCGCTGCCAGAAGCAGTACTGTCATGATTTTCCTCATGAAAATCCTCCTATAACCGCGATTTTCGCGGCTGTTATATTGTTACAGAACAGAATGTTCCGTCCAAATCGGCTTCCCAATGAAACCGAATATTGGCACAAAAAAGCCCGGCACGTGCGCATGGGTATACCAAACGTACCTGTCGGGATTGCACAAGAGAAACTTATATTATGGACTACTGTATGGTATTGCCTATGCGAATACACGCTACTAAGCACTACAAGATAGAGAGTAACCGAACATTGGCACAAAAAAGCCCGGCGCACAAGTATAGATATATCAAACACAAACTCCGAGCTTACGTAAGAAAAAGTTACAGTATGGTTAGAAGAACTTACACTACGAGCCGCTGGGCTGGGCTGGGCTGGGCTGGGCTGGGCTGGGCTGGGCATGCGAATTCACCCCACCCAGAATTACAAGGTAAGGGTTAAAGAACAAAAGGACTGTTGCCGCTTGGACCATCATACTCCAACTCTCCATATAACAAAGTTCACCATCAGGGCCTATTAAAAATAGTATACTCATAGACCAAAAACTTGTCAAGAGTTTTTTTATTTTTTTCGCAGCCAGATGCAACAAGTAAGTGTAAACCGCGCTCTGTACCATAGCTTGTGCGAACCCTGTACCATTTTTATTTCTCGCTTTCCAGTATCGGTATAACACACACGAGAGTATAGCGAGAAATAAGGATGACTATGAATCAGACACCAGACGCCTTTGTCCGCAGACCTCTTGGTTTCATCCTTGCTTAACTTGTTTACGTTAAACGCCTGAACTAGCAATTTTAAGGCTCTGTTAAGCTCGCGCTGTTATGAAGCAGTTTCCCGATGATGTTGCGGTTGTCGAGCAGGGAACTGAGCGAAAGCCCTTGGTGAAGCCGGGCGATGGTTTGAGCAAAGAGCTTGGTAATGTTGACATTGATGTACCATTCACGCTCAAGTAGGGTCTCGTGATAGATGGCGTTAGTACCAATGAGCCGGTAAAAAAGCCCGTCCTTATAGGCTTGGTCAAAATAGTTGATCGCATCCCCTGAAAAGAGCGGCAGGCCAATCGCGGCTATCACCTTGCCCGCGCCCTGCTCCTTGAGGAACTTCATGGCTTTGAGCAGCGTACCGCCAGTTCCGAGCATATCGTCAACAATGAACACAGTCTTGTTCCGCACGTCTCCCAGGAGCTTGATCTCAGCGATATTGTTCTCCATTGCGTCCTTAGACACGCGGGAATAGTCGCGCTCTTTGTACAGAAGCGCCAGAGGCTTCTTGAGCGCTGCCGCGTAGAACTTGTTGCGGTCAACCGCGCCCGTATCCGGCGATACCACAACAAAGTTATCATTAAGTACATTCGGAACCTGCGAAAGCGCGCGAATGATCTGATAGCTGGGGTGAAGGTTCTCAAGACGCATATAGTTAAACGAGTTCCCGATCTCCCGTGAATGAATATCCAACGTGATAATCCGGTCTACGCCGAGACACTCAAGTATCTTCCCAACACGGCTCGCGGTGAGCCCTTCTCGCCCCTTCTTCTTGTGCTGGCGGGAATACGGATAGGTGGGCGCCACCAGCGTTACCTGGTCTGCGCCAGCCTGCTTGATCGCATCTACCGTAACAAAAATGGTCATAAGATGGTCGTTCACAGAAAAAATTTTCTGTGTCCCGCCCTCGTTAAACTTCACTGGATAGCGGTTTTCAACATCTTGTACAAGGTAGACATCTTTCCCTCGTATTGATTCCATAAGTTCCGCCTTGACCTCACCATTGGGGAAGAGCGAGAAACGGGTAGGAATCTTAAAATGAGGAATACGGAAATGCCCGACATGACCTGGCACATGTTGCGCCGGGTCATGGACATCATTGATAAAGTTGATCTGCTTTGACACAAAACCTGGGTCCAGTCCGTATCGGACAGCCAGTTCAGTCGCAATATGCTCAAAGCTCCGTCGATAACCTTTTTTAAGGTGGCTAATGACTTCATTGGCAAAAACTTCACCGCCTGGACAGGCTACAACAGCAAGGTTCGCCGGGGTAGAATAGTTCATGGGTACTCTTATGTATCATGCCAGCGTTTAATTTTCAAGTATCGTAATCTCAACCCGCCGGTTTCGTCGCATTCCAGTCTCAGTGCGGTTATCCGCGATAGGCCGCTCTGCGCCATAGCCTCGAACCACAATGCGGTCAGGGCTGCGCACGTTTTGCTTAATCAGATAATCCGCGACTACCGATGCCCGCTCAAGGGAAAGCTTTGACCGGGTTTCCTCAGTGCCTGCAAGGGCGGTATGGCCTCCAACCAGTATGTCCCGGTCTTTGTGGCGCAGGAGTATCTCACCAATCTTGCCGAGCTTTATCTGTTCCTCTGGCAGTAAAACCGACGAATCTCCCAGAAACTGGATATTCTCAAAACTAAGGGTTACTCCATCATCCGTTTCCCTCACGAAAATATCAGTATCAAGACCAAGTTCACTCAGTTCCTCAGCAATCTCCTCAGCCATAGTCTTTTTGTCCATTGACTCTGCCTCAATGATCTCAGCCTGCGCCTGTCCACGGTACTCAAAGGTAGTGCCGTTGGACAAGTTAAAAACCATGCGGAACTGTTCCTCATAGAAAACCGGCTGTCCAAGCGCACTGTCCCAGTACACGACCTGATCGCTTGCACCCATGATCCGCACTGGGTAGAAAGTTTCAGATGTGATTGTTGGCTCGATGAAAACACGGTAGGACACGGAAAAAGCTGGATAGCGCTGCCCCTGACACTCTTGTTCACCCAGAAAGGTATAGTGAGCAGTGAACGGTATCTTGTACGGTTCAGTCATCCCGAATGTTTCACGAAAATCGTGCGCCTCAACACCCTCAGCTGACCAGGTATCGCCAGCCTTCAGGTCGCGGTTGGGGAAGACAGGCACGTTCCGTATCATAGGCATGAAGTACGAAGGGTCTACAGTGAGGTAACCCAAGGTATCGCGACTAAACTCGGACGTGTATTCCCGCGTCCACTGGAAACTCTGAACTCCGTCAGCTCCTTCCGCCTTTTCTGCAGTCTGGAATACAGCACGGTGTTCTGCGACACCCGCATTGATACTGCTTATCTCAGCCGCAATACGGTTCAGGATTTCAGAGTGATGATCCAAACGCCGGTTGATATAGACGTCTTCCTCAACTGTAGAGAGTATCCGAAACTTATCGCCAATCTCATGATTATAAACAAAGCGTTCCGCTCTAACCACAGGGCAAACCAAGAGTCCTAAAACTAAGATAGAGGAAAATCTCATACGTGCATGTATCATGATGGTTTTACTATCGACGAGCTTGTGCGCAGTTTGTATCTTGTGCGTAAAAAGAAGCGCACAAACACTTGACTTTTTTGTTTTCTCGCAGTATAAAATAAACATCGGGCCTATAGCGCAGTTGGTTAGAGCTACGGACTCATAATCCGTCGGTCCTTGGTTCAAGTCCAAGTGGGCCCAGCAAGCAAGGCCGCATCAGATGATACGGTCTTGCTTTTTTTAATATACAGCTTTCAAACGAAATGATAAATCCAATAACGATTGATATAAACAGCATTATCCTTTTTTCAAACCTAAGAGACAACGCGCTCTTACGCACATTAACCAAAATGCTTAGGCTGCTTACGCTTGAACAAGATGAAGCGCCGCAGCTTGCGCTGCGTCTGGCGCGTTCATGGGCAACGTTTAGCGCGGCTATAGCCAGTTTTGGGGTAAACACGCCGTCTTTCTACCACGCGCTGGCGTTTCTCACGCTCACTGACGATAATCAGTTCACCCATATTGCTGAAACGGGCGCTGAACTGCCAGACTCGCTTGTTGCACTCGCCAAAACCGACCTGTCGCGTTTGGGCAGAATCGCGGTGTATGATCTTGTTGCTTTGGGCGTTCAGGTTGCCAGACGCCTGCGGGACGCGGGCTTTGAGCAGGCAGCGTGCAGCGTTGAGACAGAAGCGTGCGCGCTCAATGATGCAGGCATAGACCACGCGTGTAACAGCGTGTTTCCCGATCATGGCGACTGGGGCGTGTGCCTTCCCGCGTTTGTTCAGTACCTCAGAGCCAATGGCGCGGGACAAGTAGGGTTATACCACGCCTTCCGCTGGACCGGCGCTCTCACGCCAGTGCGCAAGCCAGACCCAGTGCGTCTGGCTCATCTTTCAGGCTACGAGGACCAGCGCTCAGTCGTTGTGGCAAACACGCTCCGATTCCTTGAGGGACGAAGCGTGAATAACCTGCTGCTTTACGGGGATCGGGGAACGGGTAAATCCGCCACAGTCAAGGCGATCTGCAACGAGTACGCAGATCGAGGCTTACGGCTTTTGGAGGTTCCCAAGCAGAGCCTCTCCGCGCTTTCCGCCATCCTTGAAACCGTAGGTTCCCGTGCAATGCGCTTCATCATTTTTATTGATGACCTTAGTTTTGATACAATCGACGACTTCTTTACCAGCCTGAAAATGCTCCTTGAGGGTAACATTGAGGCGCGTCCAGCAAACGTAGTGATCTACGCCACGAGTAACCGCCGGCATCTGGTTAAGGAACGCCTCGCTGACCGTCCGACCACAGCACAGGCCGCCTTTGAAATACGCGCCTTTGACACCATGCAAGAGCAATACTCCCTGGCAGACCGCTTTGGCCTGACCGTGGTTTACACAAGCCCCAGCCAGGATGAATACCTCAGCATAGCCGAGCATATTGCTACGCAGCGCGGCTTACTCTTGCCAGAAACGTCCGCGGCAGACCGAGACACGTTTCGACAAAACGCACTTCGTTGGGAACGCTGGTTCAACGGCCTTTCGCCCCGTACCGCCGTGCAGTATGTAGACTGGCTTGCTGGCAGCGCGAGCTTCCCGTGGGAGTCAGTGAATCCATGATTAAAACCAGTGGACTGTCCACTGATTATACAACTAGGGTTAAAGCAACGTTAATCAGCGTAATCTGTGGACAATTGCATGGTTATACTGTCAGCGTAAATTCACTTACGATAGTGCGCACTTCTCTGAGGACGGTTGAACCGTTTGTGTATTGCGTATGCACCTCCAGGGTCCACGTCTTATCCGGGGCAAGGTCAGGAATAATACCAATGAGTTTATTCGCGTCATTCACTGCAAGTTTACCCACCTTTACTGCTGATTCACCCGGAGCCGTGAAGTAGATTCCCGTATCTTGTGCGTCCCCTGCAATCTTGATCTTACTGCCCGTTAGGATGAACTGGCCGCCGATTGTTACCTTTTGGTTGATGAGGTCAGTCGTTACATCAGTGAATTCATTGATGAACGCTCCGCTCTCAGCCACCCCTTCCACAAAAACCTCGATATCGTTTACCAGCTTATGCAACGGCTCAAGGATGCGAAAGCTAAACGAAATCGGGTGTTTATCAGGTGAAACCCCTTCTGCCCTACTATCGAACGTGCCGCCAACACTTGGATGGATAGAGTAGTATCCCGTGCTTACTGCGAATCCGTCGCAGAGTTGGTGAGCAACCTCGCGGTTGAATAGTGCGACATACTGCTCAACCTCTGCGGGGTCGCCGCGGAATCCGCCTCGCAGAAACAACGCGTCGCAGACCTCTTTGACCGAGAGCGTTTTTTCACTAACCGTCCGTGCAAGATACTTACCCTTAATAGTCGGTATGTAGTTCGGATAAAGCTTCACACGTATTCGGTGAAACACCTTAGTAAGTTCATCAACATCCATAGTATGCATCTCCTATACTCTATCTTATCGTATGTCTTCTTTCTTTTCTTGAGTATTTTCTGTTTAGTCTTCACAGAGTTTTCTGTCAGGGCCGGACAGAGTTTTCTGTGAGGGCCAAACAGAAAACTCTGTGAGGGCCAAACAGAGTTTTCTGTGAGGGCCAAACAGAAAACTCGGTGAAGACCAAACAGAGTTTTCTGTGAGGGCCAAACAGAAAACTCTGTGAAGACCAAACAGAGTTCTCTGTGAGGGCCAAACAGAGTTCTCTGTGAGGGCCAAACAGAGTTTTCTGTGAAGGCCAAACAGAATTCTCTGTCAGGGCCAAACAGAAAACTCGGTGAATAGTGAGTAGTTGTTAATGATTAGTTTCTTTATAACCACCGATTTTCATATGTCTGGTAGTGAACTACAGAAACTTTTTTCGTTAAACTAGTCTTAGATTATGAAAAACACGATTGAACTATTAGATACAAGCCTGCGTGATGGATCCCAGGGGGAAGGAATCACTTTTTCAGTACGCGACAAACTCGCGGTCGTAAAGGCGCTTGATGCGCTGGGTGTAACGTGGATCGAGGCAGGGAATCCGGGCAGTAATCCCAAGGACGCAGAGTTTTTTCGCCTGGCAGCAGAGATCAAGCTGGAACATGCGCGGCTCTGTGCCTTTGGCTCTACCCGTAAGAAGGGCGTCAGGCCCGAAGACGACAAGCAGGTCCAGAGCCTGCTTGATGCGAACACCGAAGCGGTAACGATCTTCGGGAAAAGTTCATATCTCCATGTAACTCAAGTGCTTATGGTTGAACCAGCGGAGAATCTCGCCATGATTGAGGATACAGTGGCTTTTTTCAAACAGCATGGTCGATTCGTGATCTACGACGCGGAACATTTCTTTGACGGCTTTGCCGAAAACGCGGACTATGCGTTAAGTACCCTGCAAACCGCGCTTGCTGCTGGCGCTGACCGGATCGTACTTTGCGACACTAATGGCGGCGCATTCCCCGATGCTATTGAGCGAGGCGTGAAGGCGGCTCTGAGCGTGGTGTCTGACACCAGCACCGCATCCGCTGCTGTGGTGTCAGACACCAGCGCCACGCCTACGCCCGCTGCTGTAGTGCCAGACACCAGCGTCATGTCCACTCCAAAGGTCGTGGAGTCAGACACGCCCGCTGTCATCATTGGTATACACGCCCATAACGACAGCGACCTTGCCATCGCCAACTCGTTGGCGGCAGTGAAGGCGGGTTGTCGCCATATTCAAGGCACGCTTCTTGGATTTGGAGAGCGCTGCGGCAATACCGCCCTAGGCGCGCTTATACCAAGTCTGGAACTCAAGCTAGGGTTGCACTGTTTGCCATCTGGCAAGCTGGAACATATTTCCACTACTTGCCGACAGATCGCCGAGATTGCCAATGTCTCCATGCCGGATAACATGCCTTATGTGGGTTCCCGTGCCTTTGCCCATAAAGCTGGTATGCACGCCGATGGCATTCTCAAGCTGCGCAGCTCTTTTGAGCATATCGACCCAACCCTCGTCGGCAATGACCGGCGTTTCCTCATGAGCGAGATCGGTGGACGCTCCGCTATTGCCGAGCGAGCACGCAAGCTGGACCCATCCCTCACTAAAGAACATCCGGTGGTCAGCGCCCTTGCAGTCCGCCTCAAAACCCTTGAGGCTGAAGGCTGGCAGTTTGAGGGCGCGGACGGTAGTTTTGAGCTACTGGTACGGCGGGAACTGGGGCGTTATCAGCCTCTCTTCAAAATTATTGCCTACCGCGTTGTTACCGAACACCCAAATGGAGAAGCCATTGCTTGCTCACACGCATGGGTAAAAGTCTGGGTTGACGGCCAAGACGATATTGCCGCTGCCGAGGGACCTGGGCCGGTCAATGCTCTGGATGGCGCCCTCCGCCGAGCGCTCAAACGTTTTTACCCGGAATTGGAACAAGTGCGGCTCACTGACTACAAAGTGCGGGTCATTGATGGTAGGGATGCCACTGCTGCCCGTGTTCGCGTGCTCATCGAGTCTAGCGACGGGCAGCATACCTGGTCAACCGTTGGCGTTTCCGCTGACATCATTGACGCCAGCCGTGCCGCCTTGGTCGATTCAATTGAATACAAGCTCATCGGCGACATAGAGCGCCGTTTCAAAGCATATTTATAGAAGGTTTTCAAGTGAGCTTATTTCAAAACCAAGCGAGTTTTGAAATAAGCTCTTGAAACCAGAGGTTTGAAACAGCCTCAGATTGTATCAATAAAACGCATCAGGTCCTGTATCATCTGTTTGGCGGCCTGAATCCCTCCAGTCATCGTATACCATTTGACCTTTAGATGAAAATAGCTTAATATATACTTTCGTACCCGCGTGCGGGGAATCAACGTCTGTGGAATCGTCGCTTAAAGAGGTGTTATGAACTATTCAATCGCGTTAGTACCCGGAGACGGGATAGGGCCGGAGGTTATCGAGCCGACGACTGAGATACTTGATGCTGTGGGCGATAAGTATGGCCATGTGTTTAACTATGTGGAACTTGAGGCTGGGGGCAAGGCTATTGATAGCAGCGGTGAGCCATTGCCCGCACCAACGCTGGCGGCTGCAAAGGAATGTGATGCCCTACTTCTGGGCGCGGTAGGCGGGCCGCGCTGGGAAAGCTTGCCCGGACACCTGCGGCCTGAACGAGCTTTACTGGGATTGCGTTCCGGCCTGGGCGTCTTCGCTAACCTACGCCCGGCGGCGCTCTTACCTCAGCTTCGCGCTGCCTGCCCGCTCAAAGACGAGGTACTCATCGCCAGTAACCCAGATGGGAACCGGAGCTTCGACCTGCTCATTGTGCGGGAACTCACGGGCGGCTTGTATTTTGGCGAACGGGGACGAAGCGACGACGACAAGACAGCGTTTGACACTGAGCGCTATTCATGGAATGAAATTGAACGCGTACTGCGTGTGGGCTATGCCGCCGCGGGTGTGCGCCGTAAAAAGCTCTGCCTGGTGGACAAGGCCAATGTGCTTGAGTCCTCGCGTTTCTGGCGGGAAATCTGTGCTCTTGTGGCAAAGGACTACCCAGACATTGAGACAAGTTATCTGTATGTGGATAACTGCGCGATGCAGCTTATCCGCGCTCCGGGGCAGTTCGACGTCATTGTTACCTCAAACCTTTTTGGCGACATACTTTCGGATGAAGCCTCAGTATTGACCGGCTCCATTGGGATGCTACCGTCGGCCAGTCTCGGCAGTCCCACTGACCCGCTTGCCAAAGATGGCCGTCCCATGGGCATGTACGAGCCGATTCACGGCTCTGCGCCAGACATCGCTGGTCAGGACATCGCCAACCCCTTAGGCACGATACTGTCCGCCGCAATGATGCTGCGTTATTCGTTTGCCATGGAAACAGAAGCCGTCGCTATCGAGACGGCTGTGAACGCTGTACTTGACGCGGGGTTGCGGACACGGGACATTGCCACGAGGAGTATCGGCGGCAGTGAAAAAATCGTGGGGACGAAGGCTATGGGTAAAGCGGTGTTGAAGGCACTGGAACAATAAGGAGCGGAGAACTCTGTTTGGCCTTCACAGACTTTTCTGTTTGGCCTTCACAGACTTTTCTGTTTGGCCTTCACAGACTTTTCTGTTTGGCCTTCACAGACTTTTCTGTTTGGCCTTCACAGACTTTTCT
>JAIRYV010000042.1 GCA_031267685.1 Treponema sp. | reverse complement strand
CAGAGAGCTTGCCCTTAGAGCGCAAAGTGTTTGTCCTTAGAGGGCAGAGTGTGTGTCCTTAGCGTGCCGAGTGTGTGCTCTTAGAGGGCAGAGAGCTTGCCCTTAGAGGGCAGAGAGCTTGCCCTTAGAGGGCAAAGTGTTTGCCCTTAGAGCGCAGAGAGCTTGCCCTTAGAGCGCAAAGTGTTTGTCCTTAGAGGGCAGAGTGTGTGTCCTTAGCGTGCCGAGTGTGTGCTCTTAGAGGGCAGAGAGCTTGCCCTTAGAGCGCAGAGAGCTTGCCCTTAGAGGGCAAAGTGTTTGCCCTTAGAGCGCAAAGTGTTTGCCCTTAGAGGGCAGCGAGCTTGCCCTTAGAGCGCAAAGTATTTGCCCTTAGAGGGCAGCGAGCTTGCCCTCTAAGGGCAGAGTGTTTGTCCTTAGAGGGCAAAGTGTTTGCTCTTAGAGGGCAAAGTGTTTGCTCTTAGAGGGCAGAGTGTGTGCCCTTAGAGGGCAGCGAGCTTGCCCTTAGAGAGCAAAGTGTGTGCCCTTAGAGGGCAGAGAGCTTGCCCTTAGAGGGCAGAGTGTGTGCCCTTAGAGGGCAGAGAGCTTGCCCTTAGAGGGCAGAGTGCTTGCCCTTAGAGCGCACAGTGTGTGCCCTTAGCAGGCAGAGTGTGTGCCCTTAGAGGGCAGAGTGCTTGCCCTTAGAGGGCAGAGTGTGTGCCCTTAGAGGGCAGAGTGCGTGCCCTTAGAGGGCAGAGTGATTGCCCTTAGAGGGCAGAGTGATTGCCCTTAGAGGGCAGAGTGTGTGCCCTTAGAGGATGAAAGACATCGCCTAATTCCCTTTATTTCATGAGGTATTAGACCATGTTCGTGTGGCTTGCAGGGCTCGTGGTTAAACCTGCTGTTCAATATCTCATTGCCCTCTACTTGGTCTCTGCACCGTTGCTACAACCCGCGGGTGAACCATGAAAAGCAGGATTGAAACATCCCAATAAGCCCGCCAAGTATCGCACCAAAAACATTGATCCACTGGAGCTGGTTCGCCATGACATCAAGTACAATGTGCTCAACCCGCAGCATATCAAGGGAGTCAATCCGTTCGGATACAATCGTCCGTACATTGATGGATGTAAGCGCCGCCCCAATCTGCTCATCCGCGATGGATAAGAGCTTGTCGCAAAGTAAGGCGTCAAGCGCTTCTTTTTTTGCCGTATCCACAGACAGTACCGCAGCTAGGGTCATATCTGGATGGCTTTCGATAAAACCCTTGAAGAAGCGGGATATAAATGAAAGGTCACCAGTGGCAAGGTGTTTCTTGATAAAGTCAAAGAGTTGCCAGCTCAGTTCCCGCGTGTCCTTGTAGCTGATGTTCTGTATCAGGACACTGAGCGGCATGTCCGCGTGGGAGAACAAAAAATCAACAACAAAGCCAATCATATGCTCACGTGAATCATGCTCATCAATCAGGCTCTGTATCGAAGTTGAAAAAAAGGCGATGATACGCTCCCGTATCTCATTGTTAGCCAGCAGCTTATCCACCTGTTGAATCAGGTCATCGATGATCTCTGGCATCTTCCCAGCAAGGGTATGATTGTACTGCCCAGCGGAGACAAAGAAACGTTGAACAGGATTCAGTTTGTTAATGGCGCGTGATAAAAAGATACGTCCCTGAGTCTCAAGCTGGGTGTGAACTTCAGCCTTCTGAAGGAAGCTGATCAAGAGGCGCGTGATTGCGGGATAGGCGTTACTCAGCACTGGCGACAGGCGCTCCACGAGTGCGCCTGACTGAGCGCTGAGACGTTGTTCGATATAGCGTTTGAGGCTGTCCTGAAGTTTTTGGGTTTCCTCATTGCCCAGCAGTTCGCGGATACTGTGGCTGAGTAGTCCCTTATCCTTGCCAAGCTGCTCGATTAAAAACGTGAGCAGGGAATCAATGAGCGCTGAACAGGCTGGGGACTTACCAAAGTCCTGTAGCAGCTCCCCGAAAAAGGTGCTGAACCTCGGATCCGCTGGTTTTGCTATCAGCGTTGCTATTGGAGTATCAAGTAGGCTTTGCGTATAGCTGGCTATGGAGTTTTTTACCGATATCCGCACGTCAGGCTGGCTGAGCCGTTCACGCACGATCTCCGGTGTGAGTAACTCCTGCTCAACCATGCGACCAATGTTGTCCGCCAGCTCGTGCCGGCGGCGGGGCAGTATCCCAGGAGTAAACGGCAGGCGCAAACCCCAGAACCGTACCTCCTTGAGCGGCCGGAAGAGCATCTTGATGGCAAGCGCGTTGGTAACATAGCCAATAATTGCCCCCATAAGTGGCGGGACAAGCCAGATAAGTAGTGTTTTCATTTCGTTAATGACTCCGCGGCGGTTCTTGCCTGTGCTTCATTGTTATAGATATCAATGACAAGCTCCTGTAGCCAGCCCTGATAATTGCCATCCATCAAAACCCATGGCTCGGTAACACCCTGTGCGTTTGTTATTGAACGACGCTCAATAACCTTTACGATTGAGCCTTGCCGCAAATAGCCTAAAGAAAGTGCATTTGGATTCGGCTCGTCAACCACATGGGTATAAGATACTCGAACAACACCATACCCGACAACCGGACTGGACAGGGGATTTGTCAAGGGTGGAATGACCGGAGGTTCTTCATTGGAGCGGACACATGAACAGAGTAAGAGCAACAGTAAAACTTGACAACTATAAAACCATAGGCTAACTTTCATCACGTGAGAAGTATACTTATTCCGTTCCTTTTGGTCAGTATCTCTGGCTTGAGTGCGCAAACTACGCAAGACCCAAGCCAAGCAACATCGAATGTTCTTGATTCTTATACTTCTTATACCCTATCAAGTTCAGCCTCATTTGGCTTCTTATACGGACAGAGTGAGGAACAGGTCTATAAAGATGCAGAAACGCTGTACAGTCAGTTACTCTGGGATATGAAACCACTTTTCTACTATGGCTCGATGCTTGAGTTTTCACCTCTGAAGCCTCTACAGCGATGGGGTCCTTTTGCTGCTCTTTCGTTCAGATTCGGGTTTCCCAACAGAACCGGCATTATGGAAGACCGTGACTGGATGGGAACAGGTACTGAGTTGACGGACTTTTCTTCGCATGATAACTACACACGCGGAGCAACACTGGTGGATGCTTCCATTGGCGTATCCATACCCATAGCTTCCCTCTTTGTGTTCAAGGCTTACTTTGCCTATTCCTATATGTTTTTTACATGGTCTGGGCGGGATGGATATGGTGATTATGTAACGAGAGACTATCGTGTCTACTACTCAGGCGCGGTCATAAACTTCTCTCAGATGTGGCACATGGTATCAGGTGGTATCGCGGTGAGCTATCCCTTTCTCAATGTATTCAGTGTGTCAATGGCGTTGCAGTTGGGAATCGTAGTTTTATACAGCGCTCTGGATGATCACCTGAACAATAAAAAACAGTTCACTGATATTGCGAGCGGTGGGCTTCTGCTTGAACCCCGCTTTGAGTTCACCTGGTCTCCGCTGAACAAACTGAGCATTGCGTTAAGCGTTGGCTGGCGGTACATAAGTGCGTTTCAGGGTACATCGGTTTTAGTAAGTCAGGGATACAGCAGTATTGGCTATAACACGCCCTATGACGCGGGCATCATCGGCGCGGCTTACTCGGTCTTGGACGCTGGTCTTTCCATCAAAGTACGTTTTTGAGCGCGGGTAGCAGCTTTTGGTCTGAATCCACAAAGTCCAGTGCCTCAATTTCTTCAAGCGTTGCCCAGCGCCATGTTGTGTGTTCGATCAGGGTGAATTGCATTGAAGCAAAAGTAACTTGATAGGCAGAGAGTTGGCGTTGTCCCTTATACTCAAAAACAGCGCTGGCGAGTAGGTCGCCCACGGTAACATCAATGCCAAATTCTTCACGGTATTCACGACGCAGGGCGTCAGCGTCGCTTTCATCATCCTCCACCTTGCCCCCAGGGAACTCCCACTTTTCGCCCATAGCCCCGCCGGGGATGCGCTTTGCTATGAAGAGCCTACTGTTTTCTATCGCTATGCCCGCAACCGAGCGTTTTGTTATGTTCATGGCTAAAAGAATACCATTTCTGGAAAGAGAAAGTGTAGCGCCGCAATTGCGCATGACCACACGCCAAAGCTCTTTTTAGTTTTCTTCCTGGTCAGAAAGCTCCTCAGCGTGGACTCGGTCGTGAGCGTGGTGGTGTTAGCGTAATAGTCGTAGAGCAAGAGTACGCCGCCACCAATGCCAGTCAGCGCTGGAACCAGATCACCGGCAAAGGGGAGATCAATCGCGGATAGCAGCTTGAACAGCCCGGTAACAGATGACACCAAGCCGAGTAACAAGCGGAATGTCAGGTTACGCGCCGACAGCGTGAATGGAGCCTGACGCTTAGTGTTGTCAAGCTCATCAGTATCGCGAGTTAGGGCGTAACCAGCAAGCGTGTTACACAGTATTGATAAAAAGTAAAATTGGATCATTGCTATAGCTCTATACCAAAAAGCCTGAATGGGCGATTTGCACTCAGCCGTATGGTAATAGGCTCTTCGTCGCTAATCTGCATGATTAAGAGAAAATCTGGCGCTTCATAGGGCAGAACCAACTCGTATACTTCCCTTGGTTCAAAAGTGAATTCGAGTTGCTCTATAATAACAGGGTGATCTTCATCAACAACAACCTCTTTTTCAGCGAAGGGATTACGCCGTATCGAAGGACTAGGACGTGGCAATGGACCCACCGCCACATCAACCACGCCGTTATACACGATGCCAACGTCTTCTTCCTTAAAGGTTTTGTTTATAGTAATGAAGGTCATGTCATCGAAGCGCCGCGCCTTGGCTGTAATGGTGTTGCCGCCAAGGTACTTGGTTCCCGTCACTCCGTTAAAGCGGGCGAGGAAGGCAATAAATAGACACAATATTATAAGAGGAACGAACATTATTTTCTTGGGCGGATGAGAGGAAAATCCGCTGAAGACACGGGAAAACCCACCGAAGACATGAGAATTGAATCCCCCTCTGCTGCCAGAATCAGGATCATGCAGTTTCCGTATGGCCCTCGATGAATGTTCAAGCCTGTGTTTGCGTGAATAATAGAGGGTTGGCTCGGACTCAGGCGGCACGACGCTTCCCTGCCTTGAAAGCTCCCACACATCATCGTTATCCGGCGACACAGCCTTCGACGGTTTCTGAATTTTCAGCATTTCTTCCATAATATACTCCTTTATTTATCGAGCCATGCCGTACCAGCAAGTTTGCCGACATGTACGGCCAAGTCAAGCGGGTCAACAAAGGCGTTGACGCCACGCGCCGCCTCAATGAGCAAGGCAGCCGCGCAAGTTGCGCAGATATAGCTATCAAATGCATTGACGCGTTTCATACGAGCTGCAAGAGCAACACAGATGCCAGCCAAAAGATCGCCACTGCCACCTGCACTCAGCACTGGTGTCATACCATCAACAACGCCAACCCGGCCATCCGGCGCAGCAATAATGAGAACATGACTCTTGAACAGTATTGTCGCCTGTTTTTCACGCGCCAGCGCTGTCAATATCGGATAAGGATTGGCGAGCGCAGCTTCCTTGGGCAAGCCAGTATACGCGGCAAGTTCCCCAGCGTGCGGCGTCAGTATCACATTCCCGTGAAACACACGCCCTTTTGCCAGCGCAATAGCGTCAGCATCCAGGATGAGCGGTATTCCCACAGCCTCCCGCGCAAGTGCCGCCTCTAGCGCGGTAACGCGCTCAGCCCCGCGCCCCCAGCCTGGGCCAAGCAGCATGGCGTCGCTTTCAAAGCGCGGCGCCACAGCCTCTGACACCGCCACGCTCGTGGGAACCACCATCGCGCCACCAGCATTGACCGCTACTATCGGGTAGAGCGCGTCATCAACAATGAGCCGCGTGATTCCCGCGCCCGCCGCAAGCGCACCTTGCGCTGCTATCCGTGCCGCACCCGCGCTCCCCGCTGAACCAGCGTGAATCTCCGCCACACCCCGCTCGTACTTATAGGCATCAGGCTTGATCACAGAGATACGTTGCCACGCCTCCTCCCAGTCAAGCAGTTCGATACACTGTTCAGTATGGCGGAAAAACGCCGCCATCTGCTTTGGCGCAAAGACTTCTCTAACTGGCAGTATGGTTCCAGCGGCAGCACGAACAAGCGGCTTGTACAGCGCGGCCTTGAGCGGTTCTATTGCCAGGGTCACGTCAGCCCGCAGGAGCGGCATACCCGCCTGCCACTCGTCAAAGCACCCAGATGGCACATCAACAGATACCACAAACGGTAAGCCAATATCCGCATTGCGCAGTGTACGGGCTGTGCGGGTATTGAGACTTGACACCAGCTTGGCTGCATCTTCACGTAGCGGACCCCGTAATCCAGTACCTGTTATGCCATCAATGATGATACCAGCGTCCCAAACCTTTTCTGTGTATGTATTGGTATACACACCGAGCGCCTGAAGAGCGCGAAACGCCAGAGCCAGAGGACTGGCATCATCAGACGCAGGAACCCGGCTTATCAGCACTCCGCACTCATCCACGTCAACACGCCCCATCAGAATCAGCGCCCGCAGCATAAGCAGCGCATCCGCGCCGTTGTTACCAGAACCAACAAGCGCCACAATCCGCCGCACTCCCGTACAGAGGCACTGTGTATCAAACACCAGGGGAAACGCCTCAGCAAACACCCGCGCACAGTTCCGACCTGCAGCATCCACCAGCGCAAATGGGCTAAGCGCCCATTCCGTTGCTGCCACCTGATCCATATCCCCCGCCACTGTCGCGCTTAACAACATTGATTGGCTCATGATGAGGCCCCGCCCATAAACTTATCAGTGCGCCACCAGACCAGTTTTACCTCCCAGGTCCCGGCCAGTATTGCCGATAGAATACCATCCTCGGAAAGCGCGAAAACATTGAACTCAAACCCCTCTGGGCTAACCTGAATAAAGCCCCGCCAGCGTCCCTGTTCCCCCAACACCAGCAGAGAATAGCCATTCTCCACCGGAGCATAAAGAAATACCCGCCCATTCCGAATCACACCCAGCATCGAATAGAATATCTTCACTGAATTTGTTCTCCCATTTGACTCGTAAAACGGCACCTCAAGCATTTCCTCCTCATACGTTCCATCAGAAACCCGCATAAGCCAGATAACCGAACTGTCAGGCTCGATCCCTGTGCGCATCATGGTGGATTGATCATACGAATCACGGTAATAGTTTACCTTAACATACAGCCGCTGCGCATCCGGCGCCGCCGCAATCATGTCTATTGAGCCAAAAGCCGCCTCCCGATCCTGTGGAATGGGAATCCGCTCCTCAGGCAGCTTAATCAGATTATGGAAAACGCCTTCCGCGTTAAACCAGTAGACATACCAACTCCCCGGAACACGGCATACCACCACCAATGAATCATCGAGCGAGGTATAGATATCTTCCACCGGTGGAAACGGTCGCCCACCAATGCCTTCCTGCCCCAGTTGCATCAAAAAACGCCCTTCATTGTCAAATGAAAGAATAACATGAGTAAGTAACACCTCAGTTTCTATATCCCTCCCCCACTCTTCTTGAGGAAGCAAATCCTCAACGTAGATGCGCTTCTGCGAATCAACCACAATCTTGTCCGGTTTTCGCAGCGGATAGGTGAAAGCCCAGCGGGTTACTCTTTTATCTTCCGGCATAGTACCTAGTGAAAGGGGTTCGGGATTTGTTTCCTCATTGTAAATCATAAACAAAAGGTCTCCATACGAATTATACCTCACCACTTTCTGACCATTACCGTCGGCAATATAGAACAGCCCATCCCGCATAGCCAGATCAGTCCGCCGTATGCCAAAGGTATCCTCTACATCATAAATCGCCAGATTGTCCTCAAAACGCCCTATCTCAAGACTAAACATATCTTCCCTTGTAACCGAAACAGTCGGCGTCTGGGAGCAAGCTGCTAGTAGTACCACAAAGCCTATTGCCCATCTCTTCCATGCTTTCATATAACCTCCCATGTAACTTTATCGGACTCAAAGCAAGAGCGCAAGACAATACGCTAGAAACGCAGCATTGCCTTTTCACTACTTTATGGATAATGTTACAATATGAGTCAAAAAGATTATATCATAAGAATGATCGATCAACTTGCCGCATGCTTATGGAGCATTGTATGTAACAAAAAGATAGGTAACTACGAATATGCCCTTGAGGAAATCGAGCAGGCGTATAATACTTTGCTCAATTCTGATGGTAACACCATCAAACAGCTCAATGCCGCTGCGATTAGTAAAGCTAACGCATCAAACAGCGCCAATATCACGGCAATCGCCAGTCTGCTTTTCGAGGAAGCGGACATACTTGAGTGCATCAATGGTATAAATGCAATTTCCGCCGAGTATTATCAGAAAGCATTCCTGTTGCTTCTCACTCTGAAAACCGGGCAATATACAGATACCCTTGACCAAATCATACTAAAAATGGACGCTTATGTGGTAAACTATGAAACAAAGCGCCTCCTCATGTTCTATTTTGAGGGAAAAGGCTTATATGGCAAAGCTGAGGATTGTCTCTTTGATCTCATCGAGAACAACTACCCAAACATCGTCAATGAGGGAAAGGCGTTATACACGCGTCTGCTCGAAAAAGATGACGATGTGCTGGAACAAGGCAACCTGCCGCGAAGCGAGATTGTCGAAAGCCTGGCCCAACTATAACGCCAAAGTTCGCCCACGTCCTCTGAAGTTGCACGGGAACCTTGCCACCAGCAAGGTACACCAATACACGCTTGACACACTCCCACATCTCCAGCATGGTGAAGTATGAGCTTAGATACAACAAAAGTGATCTTTTTAGACATAGACGGAACCTTACTTTTGCATGGTAAGGGACCCTTTGCCGAAGACATCGAACAGCTTGAGGAAGCCCGCAAACAGGGCCATCGTATCTTTCTGAATACCGGACGCTCTCTGGCAAACATCCCGCCAGCTATGCTTACGGCTCCTTACATTGACGGAATTGTCGCAGGTGGCGGCGCTCATGTTATCATAAACGGTAAAACTATCTATCACAAACGGATTCCCGAAGAGGTACTCGCCCTGACGTGCAATTATTATCTACACAGCAGCAAGTGGTGTATTTTTGAGGGAGAAACAAACCTCTATGGCATTAACCATGAAACCGATCGTGCTGGATTAGATTTTGTTATAGAAATACTGCCAATTAAAAAGATCAATGACTTTGCTACCCTATACAAGGAAACCTGGGTAACAAAACTAACCATGCAAGGCCACGTAACTGATGAGGAACGCGCCACGCTTCAAGATTATTTTCAACTGAACCCTTTCCCAAACTATTCAGAGGGCATTATCAAGGGCGAAACAAAGGCAAGCGGTATGGAAGCGGCGATTAACGCCCTGGGATTGACACGGAAAAACAGCATTGCCATAGGCGACAGTATTAATGATATAGATATGCTCTGTTTCGCGGACATTGGCATTGCTATGGGTAACGCCTGCGATGAGTTAAAGCACATAGCCAGCGCACTCACGCTGGATTGCGGACACGGCGGCGTCGCTCATGCAATAAAACAATGGGTGCTTGCATAATACAATAAAACGAATAGAACACAAACTATGCTTACCGCCCTCAACTGGCTCGAGCGTGAGGGTATTGTAATCCACTTCTAAAACGTGTGTATACTACGGTAAGGAGAAATTTAACCATGCTTATTCCTAAAGTAACCCATAGGATTGCTCAGTATGTGCGGTTTCTGGAAAAGAACTCGTATCACAAGCTCCGAGACCTTGAGTTCGAGGTCTTTGAGACAGCGGAGACATTTCGCGCCCCGCCAGAGGAGGCGACATGGCAGAAAATAGCCGCACTGCCCTATCAATGGGGCAAGGCTTGGACGTGTTCGTGGTTCAAGACAACGTTTGTTGCGCCATCTGCCCTGACATCGTCTGCCCAGAAAGGCCCGCTTTTCCTCAGCATAGTGCCTAACGCTGATTCACTCGTCTTCATCGACAAGAAACCCTACGGGGCTTTCAATCTCTTCCATAAGAAACTGCGGATTCCAATAGATGGCAAGGAACATACCGTGCATGTGGAAGCATATGCAGGCCATCTGTATCCGGGCTGTATGCCATTCGAAGGCCAGGCAGTCTTTCTTACCATTGGTAAGACCATTCCTAAGTACCCTAATACCTTTGAGGGCGGAGCTTTGCTTCAGCGAAACGAGGCGGTTTATTCGCTCTACTACGATACACGGGTATTGTTTGAACTTGCCGCTACGCTTAACGACAATTCCCTCCGAAAAGCACGTATCCTCAAAGAGCTTTATGACGCGCTCATGAAAATTCCGTTCTCAGCATCTGGCGAAGAGCTTGAGAAAGCCGCAGTAAAAACAGCACAGCACATCGCGCCGCTGCTTGCCCTCAAAAACGCGCCGACAACACCGCAGGTACACCTCGTGGGAGGCGCACACATCGATCATGCCTGGCTATGGACTATCGCGGAAAGCGAGCGCAAAGCCGCAAGAACCTATAGCACTATGTTACGCTTCATCGAAGAATACCCGGAGTTCGTCTTTATCCAAAGTCAACCCTGCCAACTTGAAATCGTTAAAAAAGAATACCCCCAGGTCTTCGATCAGATTAAGGCTGCCTACCAAAAAGGCAACTGGGAACCTAACGGCGGCATGTGGGTAGAGGCAGACTGCAACATTACCGGCGGCGAGTCCCTCATACGGCAGTTTCTTGTAGGCAAACAGGTTACCAAAGAACTGCTGGGCTATGAAGCAGATACGCTTTGGCTGCCAGACGTGTTCGGTTATGCCGCGGCGCTTCCTCAAATACTAGCAGGCTGCGGCATCCGCTACTTTGTTACGAGTAAGATCAACTGGAACGACACCACGCGCTTTCCTTACGAAACCTTTATATGGCGAGGCATTGATGGCACTGGTGTGAAGACCCACTACATCTCCTCACGGATGCAGGGCTATAATGGCAAGGTAAGTCCAGCCAGTCTTGCTGAAATCTGGAATGAAGTGCAGCATAAAGAAGTACAGAGTGCAGTGGTTAAACCCATTGGCGAAGGTGATGGTGGCGGCGGTACAACCCGCGAAGACCTTGAAATGGCGCGGCGCCTTGTTGATCTTGAAGGCGCGCCTCGTTCAGGCTGGAAAAAGGTATCAGAGGCGCTGGATGAGCTATTCAGCGGCGATATGAAGAACTTCCCGGAATGGCGCGGCGAACTTTACCTCGAACTGCATCGTGGTACCTATACAACACAGGCAAAGACTAAGCGCTATAACCGTAAGCTGGAGTTTGCCCTGCGCAATACTGAGGTGTTCGCGGCCATTGCCTTGCTGGAACAAGGGACTTCTTATCCTTATGACGCCTTGCTGCGGCACTGGAAGACCCTGCTCACCCTCCAGTTCCATGACATTATCCCCGGTTCTTCTATTAACCGCGTCTATGCGGAGGCACAAGCCGTGTACAAAGATATGGAAGCATCGCTCACTAACATTGGCAACAAGCGCCGGGGCATACTTGCGGGCAACGGTAACGAAAGCGCTCATGCCAATACCCAGCTGCTTACCCTCTTCAATGACCTGTCATGGGAGCGTTCTGATCCACAGGTCTTCTCAACAGATGTTTTAGGTAAGTCTGCAAATACAGTGCGCGCCCTCAAAGCCAGCGACGGCACCGTATACCCGCTTTGCCATTACACTGACCTGGATGGCAAGGAAGCTATTGCCGGCGCGCCCAAAGTTCCAGCTCTGGGCTGGGCGAGTTTCTCTCTGGTTAAAGGAACAGACGATTCGCCCTTTACCTATAAGGACAGAACGCTTATCACGCCCTTCTATACCGTATACTTTGATGAGGCTGCCCATATCACGAGTCTGCTGGACACCCGGCAGAACCGTCAACTTGTTGCTCCGCACGGTTGTTTTAACCGCCTCATCAGTGCCGAAGACGTGCCGGTACTCTGGGAAGCCTGGGATGTTGACGCAGACTGGACCACATACCTTACTGAAGAAGACCGTCTCATTTCAACCGAGATCATTGCCAACGGGCCGGTATGTTTCAGACTGCGCCATATCTACAAGATTGGCCTGAACTCAAGCCTCACCCAAGACGTAGTGTTCTATGCTGATAATCCCCGCATTGATTTTGATACCAAAGTCAGCTGGCAGGAAACACGGCGCCTGCTCAAGGTAGGTTTTGATACAGCGATTGATACGACACAGGTTCGTTGTGAGGTACAGTATGGGCATATCATACGGAACACCCACCGCAACCTTATGCAGGATCGCGCTCAGTTTGAAATCTGCGCCCATAAATGGATAAGCCTTGAGGAAGCAGGTCATGGCATTGGTCTTCTCAACGATAGCAAGTACGGCCATGATGTGAACGGCGGATGTATGCGTCTGACACTCTTGCGCTCCCCTATAGCCCCGGACGAGACAGCTGATAAGGGCGAACAGCGCTTTACATATGCGCTCTTACCCTTTGAAGGTGCGTTTGCTGATGCTGGACTTGTCCGTGCTGGCTATGAACTCAATGCGCCGCTTAGCATAGTTGCTGGCGGAACAGGCCAGTCCGCCTCATTCTGCTCGATAGATAACGCGGCGATCATACTGGAAAGTCTCAAAGCGCCTGAATCCGCCAGCAATGGGGGCAAGCGCCTTGTGCTGCGTCTTTATGAAAGCCTCGGAGGTGAAGCGCATACCACGCTGAACTTCGGGACTCGTTCACTCGTAGCGGCATGGTCTACCGATATGCTGGAAGACAACGCGCAATGCATCCCGATAAGCGGGGCGAACCTAGCACTGTCGTTCCGTCCGTTTGAGATAAAGACCGTGCTTCTTGAATTTTGCTAGATAATCACCAAACAAAAACAAGTTACCCAGCTAAAAAGCTATGATCTGGGTAACTTGTACTTATCCTATAAAATTCACTCATTACCTTTCCGTGTTATGATACATCAAACCAAAATTTGGAATCATCGTACTATATGAGGAACTTCTGTATATTCCGAATGCATTCTCCATGCCTATACGATATGACTCTGTACAGGTATGCGGTAACTCCGCACATGTACGGGATGACTCCGCACATGTGCGGAACAACTCCATACATGTATGGGATGACTCCGCACATGTATGGGATGACTCCGCACATGTATGGGATGACTCCGCACATGTACTGAACAGCTCCATACATGTGTGGGATGACTCCGCACATGTATGGGATGACTCCGCACATGTATGGGATGACTCCGCACATGTACTGAACAGCTCCATACATGTGTGGGATTCATGTGGTTATTGATACCTTGTCGTCAAAATCAAAAATTGCTATGTCCACATACCTTGGTTCCCTACGCTGTATTTCTATGAGTATGTATACTAAACTATCTTTATATCACTATCAACAAGATGTTACCCAAAAGCATATCAAAGGGAAGCCCGGTGTCTCCGTCGGTACTCCAAAGGACTTTCGCCTTTGACTAGCTTAAAGGCGGCTGAAAACTTACTGGCATTCTCGTATCCAATCGACATGGCTATGTCTGCAATCGGGAGAGAACTTTCTTCAAGATACTCCACTGCCTTGTCCATGCGTTTACCCCGCAGATATGCCGATATGCTCTGCCCGTACACACCATAAAAATAGTTTTTTAGAGACGAGGGACTTACACAAAAATCTTTTGCCAGTTTGTTAATCAGATGATGTACGCTCAAATCACGAGTAATAATTTTCATAACCTGTTTTGCGATATTTACCTGACCTGTAGTAAAGAAAGATTGACTTTCATGTTTCGCTGGTTTTTCCATATACATAAGCAAAAATAAAAGTTCTGTAACTTGTAAACGATAATAGTTCATTTCATATTGTGGAAGAGGCTTCGCTATATTCAAAAAAATAGATTTTATTTTATCACTAGCTTTTGCAATGAAGCTCTGTTCATCATGGCAGTAGCGTTTTCGGATATACTCAATATCAATGCCAGATGCTTTGAAGATTTCCGGTATGGACTGTTCAACAGACGAGCCATAGATACATAATTCAATCCCCTGAAAACGATTATAGGGAAAGGTATATGTATCCAGCACTGTGCGTGTATCAATACTTAAATCACCAGATTCTAAAAGGAGGTATCTGCTGTCTGACATTTTAGCTTCACAACGGCCATCAATACAAAAAGTTATTTTTATACCATCGGCACATTTTCCCTCAAATGAGGGAAAATAGCTTGTGGACAATTCAGTGAATCCAAGAAAAATACCGGGAAAGAGTGCGTATAAGCGCATGGTTCCCCGGTCATTTTTAGAACTAATTTCAATGGCAATACTTTCCTTTGTCCGATTGGTAATGCGTACAAAGGGCAAATCCTTGAATTTCCGTTCATATACGGAAAAAATTTCCCTTGTTTCCATTATGACCGCTGGATGGTATACATCTTCTTGTAGAGTTTATTCTGGGAAAAAAGTTTTTCATGGGTTCCCTCACCGGAAATTTTCCCTTTATTCAGCACGATTATCTTATCCGCGCCAGCAACGGTACGCAGCCGGTGAGCGATAACGAGTACGGTTTTATTTTCTATAAGCCGCGAAATGGCGTCTTGTATCAATGTTTCATTCTCCGGGTCTAGGGACGCGGTGGCTTCGTCAAGCAGGATGATGGGCGCATTCTTTAAAAGCGCCCGTGCAATGGAAATCCGCTGACGTTCTCCCCCAGAAAGGGTAAGCCCGTTCTCTCCAAGCAAGGTATTATACGTATTCGGCAGTTCTGACACAAATTCGTCGCAATGGGCAGCTTTCGCGGCATGCAATATAGCATCCTCAGATGCGTTCATATTTCCGATGCGGATATTATTATAAATAGTGTCATTAAAAAGTACCACATCCTGAAATACAAAAGACATAAAGCTCATAAGATATTCTGGTTCAAGAGTTTTTATATTAACGCCGCCGATTTTAATAGCGCCCTGCTTCACATCCCAAAAGCGAGCAATCAGCCGAGTCATAGTACTTTTCCCGCTTCCGGATGTTCCTACCAATGCAGTAATGGATTTTTCCGGTATACTTACGCTTATATCATGGAGTACCTCTTCATTATTATAGCAAAAATCCACATGCTCAAATTCGATGGTATAATTTGGAATAGGCGTAGTAGTGCTGCCATCCATGATTGGTATCTCTGCCAACTGGCGCATACGTTTTGTTGCCTGCTGGAGATGAAACAATTCGGGCAGCAGGGTCAGTATGGTAATAATGGGGCCATAGATACGCACGACCACTAACAAGGACAGAATAAGGGGTATCAATTCTATCTTACCACTGCTTAATAGGGCTGTCCCTGTGAAAATGGTAATTCCCACACCTGCTTGTAAAATAAATTGAGCTGCACCTACAAATACGCCCGTACTAAGTTCCATTTTTAGGGAAAGCCTTTTTAATTCCCGTAATGACTGGGTTAATGCATTAAAACGTTCTCCATCAAGGTTACAGGATTTGATAATTTTGATGCCCTCAAGATATTCCTGAGTTTGTTCCGATGCCTGCAATTTTGCTGTAATTTGTTTCTTACTGAGCTGTTCCTGTTTTTTTCGGCTTATAAAGATGATAAAAAATGCAATTGGGATGGTACAAAAAATAGCAAGTGCTATCCGCCAATCGAAAAATGCTATAAGTATACAGATAATAGTACAGGAAATGATATGTGCGCAAAGCTGAGGAACGACATGGCTCAAAGTATGTTCCAGATTTGTGCAGTCTCCCATGACATTACTTGTCAATTCAGTTAAGTCTTTGGAATTAAACACGTACATAGGCAATTTTCTGATAGTTTCCGCGACTCGAACGCGTGTTTCTTCTGCAGTTAGGTATGAAGTAACATACGTTTTCTTGTAATCGTTTTTGCTAAACAAGAACACGATAATAGCTGCAACAAAGCCAAGTCCCATGTACATCCATAGTTTTTGTATGGAGATTTCGCCGCCGGTCAATGGTTTTAGAATTTCCATAATAAGCTGCATAGCGACAACTATGGGCAGTATGAGCGAGAAATTGGTCATTGTGCAGGCGATAATTGCTTTTTTAAGGTCTTTATATGCTTTGCTGGAAATGCCAAGCATTGATTGTAATTTAGACATGTGAAGTTGCTCCTTTTTTCAAACTCCAATTAAGGACGCTCGAATAGGTATCCCACATAAGGTGATAGTGGCTATTCTGGCGCATGAGTTCCTGGTGGGTTCCCTGCTCAATGAGTCGTCCTTTTTCCATGACGAGTATCTTATTCGCGTCAGTTACGGTGGAAAGGCGGTGAGCTATAATGATAACGGTTCTGCCTTTCATCAGTTCTCCAAGTGCTTGGCGGATAAGCCATTCATTTTCCGGGTCGGAAAAAGCAGTGGCCTCGTCCAGAACAAGGATGGGGGCATTTTTTACCAGCGCCCGTGCAATGGCGATGCGCTGCATTTCGCCGCCTGAAAGGTGAACCCCTTTTCTGCCGAACACGGTTTGATAGCCTTCTGGCAGAGACTCGATAAAATCATGGCACCGGGCAGCTTTTGCGGCTGCAATAATCTCATCATCCTTTGCCTGTAGTTTTCCCATACGGATATTTTCCATGATGCTTTGCTTAAATAGCCATGTGTCCTGGAACACAAAGCTTACGGTATTCATCAAGTCTGTGGTTTTCATATCCCGCAAGTCTATGCCGCTGATTTTGATTGCCCCCTTATGCACATCGTAGAATCGAGGAATGAGATGGGCGATGGTACTTTTGCCACCTCCAGATGGCCCTACAATCGCAGTAGTTTCCCCTTGTTTAGCGCTAAAGGAAACGTCATCCAATGCTGATTCTTCGGGATTTTTGCTGTAGGAAAAGGATACGTTTTCAAAGCTAAGATCATAGCCTTTGGGCGCCTTATGGCTATTCGTAAGCGGGATTGGTTTTTCCTGCAATACCTCATCCATACGCTCCACATTGCCCGCAATTTGGAGGGACATAGTGGATGTATACATAACCTTCATTAGGATTGAGGCCATGGCGGGAACAAACACGAGGTAAAAGAGAAAATCAGTGGCAAAGGCGGCGTAATCATCGGTACTGCTGCCAATAAGAATACCTACGGGAATAAGAAAGAGGTAGATGTTGTTGAGAACGGCGATGCATCCTGACATGATGTTTTCCGAACTCAGGGTGTAAGGGACAACGGCTTTAGTATAATTGGCGATGGCGTCGTGGAGTCGCTTAAAAGAATAGACTGTTTGGTGAAAAACTTTGACCACTGCTATTCCCCGTATATACTCCACTGTTGCGACTGACATATCCTCCAGTCTAGTTTGATACTCCTTCATCCATGTTTTTTGTTTTTCCCCGCCGATAAAAACTGCTTGAATCATAAAAGCGAAGATTATTCCCACCAAAGAGGCAAGCCCGTAACGCCAATCAAAGGCGAAGAGCATGACAAGCATGACCACTGGCGCGGTAAAAGCGGCTATCAGGTCGGGCAGGTGGTGGGCGATAAAGCCTTCGATGCTTTCTATGTTCTCGTCCATGATTTTTCGTAAGCCTCCGGTTCCTGTCCCTATATGAAAGCCCAGAGGCAGACGGCTTATGTGGGCAATGAAATTCATTTTGAGTTCATACATGGTACCGTATGCTGCGATATGGGAAAAGGTAAGGGCGGCGAAGTAGAGTAGCACATGAGCAGATACGCCAAGGAGCGCCAATAAACCGTAGTTCATCACCTGCGGGGCGTCCAAACGGGTGAAATCTGGGAATACCGAGATAATTTCTCGGATAAGAAAATACACGGCTAGGTATGGGACAAAGGACGCTACAGAAGAAAGAACCGCGAGAACGCCGGAACAAATGACGAGTCCCTTATGGGTTGCTGCAAGCTCAAACAAACGGGCAATACCCTTTTTTGGCTGTGCCTCTGTTTTATTTTTAGACATAATAGTGGATCTCCTTTATACAGTTAGCATGAGCTAACTATACTATAGTGAAGGTTTTTTGGTATCCTTGTCTACTCCGATCCGTTAAAAATGCTCCGTAGGCTATTGAGTTTGTAAAATTTGGTCATTTGCTGCGGATAGCAGGCACTGTCTTTCCTTTTGACCACACCAGTGCCAGAGACCCAGACGGTTGCCGTGGACTTGTGTGCCAGACGTCCACACCAGTGTCAGAGACCCAGACGGTTGCCGTGGACTTGTGTGCTAGACATCCACACCAGTGCCAGAGACCCAGAAGGTCTCTGTGGACTTGTGTGCTAGAGACCAGAACTTGTGCGCCAGACGTCCGCACTAGTATCGATGCCCAGAAAGTTGCCGTGGACTTGTAGTGCCAGACGTCCACACCAGTGCCAGAGACCCAGACGGTTGCCGTGGGCTTGTGTGCCAGACGTCCACACCAGTGTCAGAGACCCAGAAGGTCTCTGTGGGCTTGTAGTGCCAGAGACTCAGAACTTGTGTGCCAGATATCCGCACAGTGCCAGAGACCCAGACGGTCTCTGTGGGCTTGTAGTGCCAGAGACTCATACCGGTGCCGATGCCCAGAAAGTTGCCGTGGGCTTGTAGTACCAGAGACCCAGAAGATTGCTGTGCTTTGGCGCCAGAGACTCACAAAGGGTGTGTCGGAGCATCCTTCGCCGATACAGGCACAGGTGATAGCGTAGGCAAACGGGAAACAGCCCACCACGATGCCGACGGGCTTGCGGCACAATGCAAGGGCTTGGCAAAACGCAGAAGGTTCGTCTATACTGCCTGATGGCTGGTATAGCTTTTCAGCCAGGCTTCTGTCTTCTGCTAAGGGAGAAACTATAAAAGTATCCAATTAGGTTTACTTAGCATTGGGTCTCCTCTAAATGCTTTCTGGTTGCCCTTGAAGTCTCAGGAGCAACCAAAATGGTTTTAGGGCAGCCCCTGAGTGTTCAGGGGCAACTGGAATGATTTCAGGGGCGCCCCTGAGTCTTCAGAGGCTGCTCTAAAAGGTATGAAGCGACTGAAAGACGTTATGAGGAGACCAAAAAAATTTATAGAAAGGTCTTGACAAGTGTGAAAACAGCATGATAGAGTGTTAGGATACCAAAAACAATAGGTAAGGAGGTATGGAATGGCATACAAGGATTGGATTCCCAGTAGGGAGCTAGATGTGATTGAATTATGTCTGAAATGGAAAGCAGTGCTAGAGGATCCGGTGAAGGTTGCGGCTTATGGCTGGGATCCGACGGCACTTGCGGTGGTTTTAGCCATGATTGGCGGTTTTTTGGCAGCGTATGAATCCTATAGAATGGATGATTCTTCGGTGAATCGAATCGCTAAGAATAAGGCGAAGGAAAAATGTATCGATGAAATGCGAGATTTCGCCAATTCGTCTGTTCGCTTTAACAAGAAAATGGAAGAAGTGGATAAAGTACAGTTGGGCATTTCCTCTAGGAAGACTACGATAACCCATCACCCTACACCCACGGCCCGCCCAGACATCGTGGTCGAGAACACCCGCAGCCACTTTGAGCATAGGATACTGGCGCTGAACCCTAATAATAGGAAGACATCCAAACCAGATGACGTTTACGGGGTGCGGTACGGCTGGCAGGTCGGCGGCGACAAGCCCACTTCCGGCGACTATCTGCCAAAAGCGAAATTCAACCGAAGAACGTCTCTCATCCTAGCCTATACGGAGGCGGACAAAGGTAAGACGGTCTATTACGCGATCTGCTACGAGAACGGTAGGGGAGATCAGGGGCCGTGGTCATCCATTGAGGAAGCATTGATCGGATAATGAGGTAAAAGTAAAAGCTAAGAGACAGGTGGCAGGTGGGCTTCTGTGCAGAGTCCGCTCGTGCCGGCGCTGAAGTGTAACAAGAGCATATAATACAGCTCCGAACAATACTGCTGCTTAGTGCTGACTTTTTTGCCATTTGGTGTACTGGTTTTGGAATTGATAGTGATTTTGATTGAATCATTAATGTATGGTACAATGGATTTTTCAAATTTTAAAACATAGGAGCGCTCAGTAATCTAATGGGGGCGCTTAAGCGGTTTTCTCTGCCAGCGCTGCAAGCCCGCCGGCTTCGCGACGGGCTATTTCCTGTTTACCTACTTAATCGCAGCTGTATTATGCCGTTTACACCCCGCCCGCATCAGCGCGAGGCTATAGCTTTGTCGCAGGGGCATACCGCGATGGTTAAACACCGGCGCTAGTTGCCTCGTGAAACTCGTTCAATAGCGATTCCCGAAGTTTCGTCAGCAAGTCCGGCGCTTTGCCACCCACTTCATGGCCATCAATATGGCTTGCTGAGGCGCAGAAGGTTGATGAACTTGAGACAATAACCTCGTCAGCACTCATCAGTTCCGCCACTGTGAACGGTGCCTCAGAAACAGTGATTCCTAGCTTGAGGCAATGGGCAATAAGGTGAGCGCGGGTAATGCCGGGCAGGATCAGATTGTCGGCGGGAGCAGTGCGGAAAACACCGTTCTTGAGGATATGCACATTGCTATGACTGCATTCCGTAACCCGCTCGCCCCGGTGAAACACTGCCTCGTAACAACCAGCGCGCTTTGCCTGCTCACTGGCAAGCACATTGGGCAGAAGGTTCAGGGTTTTGACGTTACAGAGCAGAAAACGAATGTCTTCCACAGTGATCAGCTTCACTTTGTTTGTCAGATCAGGCAGAACAAGCGGACGGAGCATGACCCAGAGATTTGCCGGTGTCTCTGGAAAGGTATGAGCGCGCTCAGTAGTTCCTCGCGTTACCTGCCAATACACAAACTGCGTGGGACTGTCCAGCTTCTGCACTAGATCGTGGAGCAACTCAGCAAGCCATAGCTTTGTAAATGCAAGTGGTATCTCGACAAGTGCGGCACTGTTAAAGAAACGGTCGATATGCTCGTCTAAGGCAAAGATGACATGGTTTCCGGTGATTGTCGCATCATAGACCCCATCACCAAACCAGCAGACCCGATCATTCATGGGGATACGCAGTTCATCAATCGCAGCGATTTCCCCGTTGTAGTAACCTAGTGTTTTCATAGACGGCATACTATAGCAGGAAACGAAAACCGGGAATCCCTCAATTTAACGGGGAATGCTCTTCAGTAGCTTGATCAGATACAACTTGATATACAGTTCCAGGCTGTTATTCTGGAGCTGCTGTAAAGCAGGATACATCTGGATCAGTTCTTTGGTGGTTTGGCTCAGATAGTTTTCGGTTATCTGCGTGGGTTTAAGCAGACGCGCAGTACGGCGGATGCGATCTCGAACCAGGGCATTAACGTCTTCTCTGAGGTTCTTCCGGTCTTCCTCCTTGATGAGCTTTGCCCAGCGTTCCCAGAGCTTCACAAGATAGCTATCGAGCGTGCTTCCAGATGGCACAAGCTCTTCCTCAAATTGCGTACAGACCATAAAAAACGTAAGTGTTTTTTCTTTTTTAACCGTGGTTGATGGTGTGGCCCCCAGAGCAGGCGGTTTCTTAGGGTTCTCCTTTTTACTAAAAGACATGGCCAGTTTGACAAATGGCGATACTGAGTACCAGAAAGGCAGGCGCGAATGGGTTTCACTCAACAGTGTTTGCCGTTTGACGAGCAGAAGTTCATTTAAGCTGAGCAGTTTACCTGTATTCTTATCAAAGAGTTGGGCAAATTCTGTATAGCCGTTTTGTTCGCTCTGCATTTCGCTAAAAAGGAGCTGGAGGCGTTTGTACTCAAGCATAGCCGCAAGTATGGGCGTCTGGGTTCTCAAGTGTTGGAGCAGCGCCTTTTTAAATTCACTATCATGCTCCATAGCTGGTTCAATCTGATAATGCTGGAGCAACTTTAGCCAATGCTCGATAATGGCGCCCTCGATTATGGCATGTGCATCTTGCAGTTGCTGTACACAGACCAGTGGAAAAGTAGTCTTTGGTACAAACCACTGCTCCTTCTTTGCGTCGGTAAGAGCGACCAGTTCAGGCGTCTGATCCGGCGGTGCAGAGGTTTTTCCCTCTAGGAACTGGTCAAGTTCCTTCTCGGAATAGTATTCGGCCAGTGGTTTACCATCGTGTCCCACGAACTTGATGAGGTCTCCCCTCGTGTAGAGGTAAGGCGGGTGCAAGAGGCACGCGTTCAGTTCCTCAAACGCCTTTTCCTTTGCCATACGTTGTTTAGCTTTTGCGTTAAAGAACGTATTGAACCCTTCAATAAGGGCAACGGTCTGTAATAGCGTACTATCTTCAGAGGACTTAGTTGTTTTATTACTGAGATCGTTTCTGATAAAGCCGCACAGATGTTTCCAGAAGAGATATGAACTGTCTCGACTTTTCTTAAAGTCGTCTATAAGCGTATTGGAGTCCTGAATCAGGCTATCAAGCAGTTCTTGTGGAGTTGTTTCCTGTTTGTGGAGTGGAGCTGTCAGTTTATGGAGCGCATGGTGGCGCTTATTAGGGAGCATAAAGTAGAAATGTATCTTGAGGAATGCGACTTCCAGCAGCTCCTGGGGAATCATGGAATCAAGTATGAGTATGGAACCAAGCTGGTTGGATAAGTCCAGGCTTATGATGGGCGTATGGCTGGCTTCTGTCTTGTCAAGGTAATCGGCGAGGTCTTCTTTCAGACGAAGAACTGTGATCTGTTCATCGGGTATCTGTACCTTGAGGCTGCGCTCGTCGGGGAATGGGGCGATGCTGGCAGTATTTTCCGTTTTATAGGCGAGAGCAATCATAGCCGTATAGTATTGGGTGAGGAAGATGGTGCGATCAGTGGTAACGCCTTGAATCACGCATTTGCCTGTGTCCACCAATACGGGAACTTCCTCCCAGAATTTAGCGAGGGTATTCCGCGTCCATGTTTCCCATTCAGGCTGTTCCGCGATATGCAGCCGAGCGTATTTTCCAATAAAATCAATGAATACGCTAATTTTTATGGTAGGGGTATGAGCTTTAGTTGCATACACCCACAGTAAAGAATATAGATCAACTTTCTTCATTATATTACTATATAGTAGAAGGGAAAGATTAAGAAAGAGTAGCAGACGCCAAGTCGAGAGAGAATTCCCCACTGGCAAACTGAGGATACACTTGTTTTAGGGAGGAAAAGATGATTAGCACTCTTGAAATTGATGGGAGATTGAGGCTCTTTTTTGACACTGGTCTTGGCGCGCAGGCTTTTGCGCAGGCCAAGCTCTCGTATTTTGTGATGGAGCATGGATTTATTGTCAGCCGTGATGGAGAGATGAGCGTATGGCAAGCTGAGGGGGCTGTTGAGCGGAACGGGACTATTGGCCTCTGGGGACCGGCTTTTGAAGGCAGACCGCTTGACGTGATCCTTGAGGCGGCAGCTTCTGGCGGTGATGCTAACGGGGCTGTCTCTGGCGCTGGCGTTTTTGATGCGGCGAAAGATGTGGCTCTTGACGCCTTGCGTGCATGGATCGCGGCCTGTATCAGCCTGAGCTATCGTGGTGTTACGTTTTCACTTGCGCCGGCACTTGCTCTTGTCGCGTCTGATGGGACACTCCTGTTTTATCCACCGACAACTGCGCGCCGGAGTCTTGAGGCTGAGAATTGCTGGATAAGTGGTGGAGAACGTTGGATACACCCGGACTTGCGTGGAGAAGAGGCGATTGCGTTCACTGCTTCAGCTTTGCTTTACCAGCTTTTTGTTGGAATGCCGCCGTTTCTTAATACAGACCTTGAGGTTTTGCATCAGGATATGCGCGAAGGGGTTTATCTGCCCATACATCTTGCGGTTTCTGGGCTGAACGCGGAACTGGTCGCGCTTGTTAAGAGTGCGCTCATGCCTACGAAAGACGCGCAGGGCGCTGTGCCACACAGCCTGCCACGCGCTGTACAACATACCGTGCAGCCCAGCGTGCAACATACACAACGAGCGAAGCTTGCTACGCAGTTGCGGGATTTTCTGGGCGACTTTGGTTCCAAGAAGGCTGATTTGTATATCCAGATATGTACTGAGGAGGAACGCACCAGAATCGGGCTTGAGCGGGAGAAGTTCCTGAAAAAGAGTGGTCTGACGGTGAAGACCAAACGTTTTGTTGCCAGAAACACCTCCATACTTGCGGTCTGTCTGGCTGCGCTCATCAGCGTTGGGCTTATCGTGCGAAGCACCATCGAAAGCCGCGCCTCACTGCCCACTACGAGAGGCATGGCAACGGCTGAGGTTGTGGAAACCTACTATGGAGCCTTTGCCACTCTGGATCATCAGCTTATGGAAGCCTGTGTTCAAAAAAACACCAGCAAGATTGGCAAGGGCGATATAGAGATGGTTACGAATCTCTTTGTGTTAAACCGAGTTCAGCAGGCGTATGAGTATGTGGATATGATGGTTTCAGCCCAGGAATGGGTTGATGCAGGGTCGCCGCCCACGGACCTGACGGTTTTTGGCGTTTCGGGTCTTCAGCTTGAGGTTTTGGACAGCGACGAAAGCGATGGAGAAACAACGTTTCGGGCTTCGTACACACTCTGGCTTCCTGGTTCATACCGTCCTCTGGAAGAAGGAGAGGAAACGCCTGATCCCTTTGCTTCTGATGGAGCTGTGCCGCCGCCCTGGGGCGTTTCCTACACTGATACGCTTAGGCTTTCGTGGTATAAAGACGCCGCCTGGCGCATCACAGACATAACACGGGAAGGGGACGCACGCTTGTATTAGGAGCTGAGTTAGCGTCCAAACGCTTGGTCAGCCTGATTGACGAACCAGCGCAGGAGCGCGTCGGCGCGGTTGGAGAAGGACTCGCCCACGCGCTCGTTCAAGCCGGGAAACGAGGCTGCTTTTGCCGCGGAAAGCACATAGATAAGGAGATCCGCACTGGCATCGAACACCGCAACCACAGACCGGAGCCGATTCTTCCCCACCGCTGGAATAAGCACAAGGCTGAGAGTCGTGAGGTTTTCCTGAGTAAACAAAAGCGCGTCGCTTCGGGCGTGGTACTCGTAACAGTAGATGTTATCGCCAAAGGTGAGGTCTTTCTGGCGAGCATAGAGCAGCACACTCGCTGGCGGCGAGTCATAGACTGGATCAGGCAGGGGACGCTTTGTTTCAGGGCTGTCGATTACAAAGGAGGTTTCGTAGAAAGTACGCATCCGCTTGCGGCTCTCCGAGTAATACTCCAGTCCAGCCAGACGGCTTAGTGCCAGACACTGGTTAAAGAGGGCGCTTCGTTCAGCCTCGGTCCACGTAGGGAAGGAAGCGCCGGATGGTTTGTGGTATATATACAGGGTTTCCACGAGAAAACTGATGTCGAGGTCTTGAAGAGCATTGGCGACCAGTTCCCGCGTGTAAGAATGGCGGGGGAGCAGGGCCGGCGTCGAGGTTTTGAACCGAACTTCGGTTACGGTTTCCTGCTCAGAAGCCATAAGCGCGTTAAACGCGCTTGAGTCGAGAAGCTCGTTAAGCGGCGTGGGGAAAACCAACGCCGCATTAAACAGAATCAGGTATGTTGCAAGAATTACACACTGTGTCATACGTTATCATCACCCCCGGTAATACACCCGTACCTGCTTATATAGACCTTCGCCTTCACTTTTGGTTTCCACGTCAGCGATATCGCTCAAGGTGGTGTGAATGAGACGGCGATCAAAGGGATTCATGGGTTCAAGTAGCACGGACCTGCGGTTATCCCGCACGCGATCAGCAACCGTGTAAGCCAGGCGAACCAGCGATTCCTCGCGGTGGATGCGATAGTTCTCGGTGTCCAGAATGATCCGCATATCCCCACGCCCCTGTCTGCCTGCGTAGATATTCACCAGAAGCTGAAGCGCGTCGAGGTTTTTCCCCTTCTTGCCAATCAAAATCGAGGAAAACTCCGAATCCATCTTCAGCCCGATCTTGCGCTCCTCCCGAAACAGTACCGTTACCTTTGCGGTGTAACCCATGCGGCTGATGAGTCCCTGAGTAAAGTCAATGAGCTTCTGCTCAAAGTCGCTCTGGGCTTCAGGGTTGCCGAACAGTGCATCAGTGAACTGCTTCTTTTCAAGCTCAGAGATGCCGCCAGAGGGCGCTTCTCCTTCGTCATCCCGGCCAGCCGTAACAGGCGACGGCTGACCGGGATGAACCTTGATTTTTACATAGCCCTTTTTAAATAAACCCTGACGCCTGCTTTCGAGGATCTCCACGTCAAAAGCGTCCTTTGCGAGGCCAAGAGATTTTGCCGCCCGATCAATAGCCTCTTTCTCGGTGCGGCCTTCAAATTCATATTCATATTCCATATATAGCTCTCCTTAAAAAAGAAATTTTTGATATAAGGCGCTTTCAGCAGGCACTATTAGCGCTTCTTTTTTTTCTTCGGCGCAATCTTTGGTTCCGCCTTCTTCTCGCCTTCAGCCCGTATAGCCGCCCGTTTCGGCGCAAGGTACTTGTTTATGGCAAGCTGTTGTACCAGCGTCAGCAGGTTAGAGAATATCCAGTAGACCAACAGGCCAGACGGCACGTTGTAGAGCATAAAGAAGAAGATAATCGGCATAGCATAGAGCATGAGCTTCGTCTGGGAATTCCCCTGCTGATCAGGGGTCTGCGTTACCTTGCCATAGAGAAGCTGAGATGCAACATAGATGATGGGAAGGAGCCGAATATCGCTCCAGCCAAGAATGGGAATCGTTACCGGTGCAAAATTGAAGACTGACTCAGGAAGGGAAAGGTCAGGTATCCACCCCGGAATGAACATACCGCCGCGCAAGTCAAAGTGATTGTTAAACAGATTGTACATAGCAAAGAAAATAGGAATCTGAAGCAGCATGGGTAAACAGCCCGCGAGCGGGTTATAACCTTCCTTCTTATAGAACTCTGCCATTTCCGCGTTCATCTTCTGCTGGTTATCCTTGTACTTCTCCTGTATCTCCTTGATTCGGGGCGCCAGCGCCTGCATACGTAGAGTTGACTCCGAACTTTTTTTGGTAAGCGGGAAGAAAAGCACCTTCACCAACAGGGTAAGCAGGATGATCGCCACGCCATAGTTCGGAATAAGGCGATAGAACACTACGAGTAACCACTTGAGGCCAGTCTCCAAGGGACTGAGTATGCCGCTGGTGTTAGCGACTTTTATCATGTCCATGTCCCGCAGACTAAAGCTGTTATTGCCGTTGTTGTACACAGCCAGGGCTTCCTGCTCTTTGGGACCCAGATAGAAACGGTAGGTGTCCTCAACCCGCCCGGTTTGCGCTGGACGAATCATGTAGAAGCGCGACGCACTCTTCAAACCAGGCTCAGCCCTGGAGGAAAACGCGATGTCGTACTGGTTTGGGTAAGGAATGGCGATGAACGTGAAGTACTTGCCCGCAATAGCCGCCCATTTCGGCATAGTGTTGATGGTCGTGGGAATGTCGCTCACCTTCTCCTGCTTCTGCTTGCCACTGGCAAACGTGAAGTAGTTACGGTATTCATTGCGCTGATCCAGCTGGTCAAAGGATGGACCTATCTGCGGCCCAAAGGCCAGAGTATAAGCAGCGCCGTTGAAGTCAAGCAGGGGCATTACGGTGCTGTCCGGCGTTATGCCAAGATTGATCGTCAGCTCAAACATATACTCGTTGGGCTTAAAGTCATACCGTTTGCTTAAACGAAAGCGACCCCGGTCACCCTCAAGCGCAAAGTCCCGGTAAAACTCCACCGAGTAATCAGACAAACGCCTCACTTGAAAGACCGAAGTCAGGGGCTGGGCGCTGGCGTTACCAAAAGCCACAGTAAAAGCGTGTGCCTCAGTATTGCCAGACAGCACCATTTCCACAAAGTCGCCCTTGTCAGTGTGTTCCTTGAGTTTATAAGACACCACATCCCCACCAGCGCTGCTCAGTGTTACTAAAAGCAGGTTGGTTTCGATGTTTACCCGCTGCTCAACAAGGCTTTCAACACCATCAGGTACAACCGGCCCGTCCACGTTAGTTACCGGAGCCGTGTCTCCGGCAGGTGCCTGCGTCTGCCCAGGACTTACCGGGGCGCTGACCACAGTCGTAGGCTCCGGCGGCAGGGTTTGAGGCGGCAGGACGAAGAGCCCCTGTACCATATAAAAGACCGTTATAACCACGACCGAAAGCGCAACGGCCAGTAATGTTCGCTTTTCCATCTAAAACCTCGATTTAGGGCGTGGTGGAACTTCGTTCTCTGCCACGCAAGTTAGAAGCGCCCGAACAAACGAGAGCTTTGTCAGTATACGCCAGATTGTTTCCATGCGTGTACTTAGGGGACCGGATCATAACCGCCCGGTCGGAAAGGATGACAGCGTAGGACACGTTTCAACGCCAACGCTGTTCCACGGAATACACCATGCTTCTGTATAGCTTCGTAAGCATAGGCAGAGCAAGTGGGTACATAGCGACACGAAGGGGGAAAGTGGGGCGAGACAGCGTATTGATAAAAACGAATCAGGAGCAACAGCGCTCTTTGAACCAAGACCATTAGTACATATCCTTAATCAACCCAGCTTTCATAAACAGCGTGTTTAGTTGTTCCAGACGCGCCGCAAAACTGTCATTCCCCGGGTATACCATGAAGACCATATCATACCCTCCCAACAATAGAGCGCGTATATGACGATACGCCTCGCGGCTACACCGCCTACTCCGGTTCCGCTTCGCCGCAATACCAAATTTTCGTGAGAAGGTAACGGCGATACGGTTATAAGACAATCCATTTTGGATAAAAAACAACTTTATACCGAAACAACTGACCCGTTTTCCTTTGCCAAACACCTCCCGTATCGCGTTCCGTCCCTTTAATCGTTCACTCCGCTTAAACGTCAAGCGGAGTAAATCTGGTGAAGACACGCTAATAGGGCTTCTTCTCGTCGGAAGCCGTCAGTTTGTAACGACCCTTAGCACGACGTCGCTTGAGAACAAGCCGTCCACCTCGGGTACTCATACGCGCCCGGAACCCAAACTTCCGGTTGCGTTTCACCTTACTGGGCTGATATGTGCGTTTCATTAAACTTACTCCTTACAGTCAAATTTTCATCCATAAGAGTTGGATGTTCTTATCATCAAGATTTGAAAAGTAATCATAGAAGAAGCGGCGTATTAGGTCAATACGCTACTTTTACCATTAGGCTTGCTATGATTATACTATCGCCATGACTTTTTCAACATCAGCGGAATTTGCGTTTGTTCTGAACCGTCGTCTTGAGCGGCTTATGCCAATCCTCACCCCATCAGGTATCATGATGGGCTTTCTCCTTTCGTCCGTGTTTATTCATCTGCGTCCCCTTGTTCCCTGGCTCTTTGCGCTGATGACGTTCTCCGGTGCGCTGAAGCTGCGGGTGCGGGAATTGGTCGTAGCAGTGCGCAAGCCCGCGCCCATACTCTACTTCATGCTTGCGGCGCACGTGATCATTCCGCTAGTGGTATTTTCAATCTGCTCACTAATATTTGACGCGGATACACTGTCTGGTTATGCCCTACTCTTCGCAGTTCCAACAGCGGTATCTGGATTTATCTGGGTGTCGATCTATCACGGAGACAGGGCGCTGGCGCTGGCCATCGTTCTCCTCGACACCCTGCTGGCTCCGCTTGTAGTTCCTGGCGCCGTGTCGCTCTTGCTGGGAACTCAGGTTACGCTGGACATGAGCGGGATGGCGACTTCGCTTGCACTGATGGTACTTGTGCCTACAGTGCTTGGTGTGGGCCTCAACGAAGCAAGTAATGGCAAAGTGACACCCATCGTGAGTCCATACCTCAACGTGGCCGCGAAGCTCTGTCTTGTGCTGGTGATTGCGGCAAACGCTTCGCCAGTCGCGTCCCAGATACAGCTTGATAACCCGCAGGTCTACCTCATTGCAGCGCTCTGCATCGCTTTTGGCGCGTTTGCTTATATCTGCGCCAAGTTGATAGGTATATTCGCTCGCCTGTCGCGTGAAAAGCGCGTAACACTTTTCTTTGCCATTGGATTACGGAACATCAGCGCGGCCACTACCATAGCGATACAGTTTTTCCCAGTAGCAGCGTCTTTGCCCTGTCTGCTAGGCATCGTATTTCAACAGGTACTGGCGGCGCTCATGGGTAAGGCGCTCATGGGACAGGATGAAAGCGCAGACGGGGATACCTAAACGAGCAGACCGGACATTCTCAGCGAATTTGCTGCCTTCGCCAATCTTGGAAGAATCTCCGGTTAGAGGGTAAAGTATATTTATGCAATATTTGTATACTTTATCTATAAAAAGGGGGACAAATCCGCGCCTTGCGGAGCCACCTCCGTAAGGTACGTTCCTAGCTCCGCAAGGCGCGTTGCCAGACCCGCGAGGCGCGGGACTAATGCCTTCCGGCAAGGGTATCTTCATTAAATACCTTCTTTAGAAATTGCGCTATCCGGTTTTTGTACATTTCGGGATTTGCCGAGTACGCCCCGCCGTGATCAGCCCCGGAAACTGGGTAGAATTCCTTCCACACCTGATCCGCTGGCGGAGCCGCGTCGAAGAGGATTTTCGCCATGGAAAAGGGGACAAAGCCGTCCTCCTCGCCGTGAATGATAAGAAACGGGAGCCGAGATTTGCGAACCTGCTCCACACAGGAAACCTCCTCAAAACTATAGCCCGCCTTACGGCGGCAGACACGACTCGTGGCTTTGATAAGGCTGTCACTCACAAAGCGATAGCGCAGCTTCATTTGATGGCGAAGCTCTTCTTCCATAGAACTGTAGCCGCAGTCGTCAATAACAGCCCTGACTTCAGGTGGGAGGCGGTGAGTTTCTCCGGCGGTCATCATCACCGTAGCGCCGCCCATGGAAATGCCGTGGAGGACAATCCGCGTCTGGGGCCTGCGTTCCCGTACCCAGTCGATCCAGCGGAGGTAATCCAGCCGGTCGGGGCCGCCAAACCCGATGTAACGGCCTTCGGAAGAACCGTGCGCCCGCGCATCGGGCATCAGCACACTGAAGCCGAAATCTTCGTAGTAGAACTTCGCCCAATCGCTGAGCTGTTTTCCGTTTCCAGTATAACCATGCGCCAGAATCACTGTATCGGCGTTTTCCGCTGGCACGGCGGTAAAATAAGCCCGTAGCTTAAGGCCGTCGTAAGAGATAATCTCCGCTATTTCCCGGTCTACCGTATCAATCCAGGGAACGGGCTGCGGAACAGGTTCCCCGTCTTTGATTGGAAAATAGTTTGCGAGTACCTTTCGCGCTGTCTCTGGCTCTTTGCGAGCCAAAACAAAGTTAAAAGCATATTCGGGTAGCCAAACCTTCCATATAATAGGAAGAAGGATAAAGACCAGCGCGGTGACCAAAAGGGCCAGTGTAAGCATCATTTCGCGCCACCTCGCCATATCTGGCAGCTGCGCTTGTTCAAAACGCTCATGCCCGCCGTAGTTTCGGGAAGTTCCGGTATCCGTGCGCTCATATCTTCCATAGTTCCTCTCCTCCGGGCTGGTTCAGAATCCAACCCTGTGTAAACTATACACCTTCCCGGCGGAGAAATAAAAGGGTGTATGAACATTCAATTTCTTTGAAAAGCCTTTCGACAAGGCGTTTTCTATAGGCTATACTGAAGACACGCGAATCGAGCGTCTATAAAAAGTGGATTAGAAACCTACAGGACGATCGGGCCAGATATCGCATCAACGTCCGGATTGAACGGATCAAGCAGGGAAACCCCGGTGATGTGAAACCCGTCGGGGAAGGCGTATCGACTATGGCACCGGCTATCGGGTATATTACAAAGATACCGGGAAAGAACTCATTATCCTGCTTTGTGGCAGCAACAAGGCCACTCAAGATGAGGATATAAAGCTGGCCAAAAAATAGCCGCCGTCAACCCCGGACGAGGAAGGATAACATGGACAAGGAAAAAATAACCTTTGGAGATTGGAACCTTGCAGACCAAATTGAAGCGGTTATTGAGCTTGCTATACAGAAAAACGATTCCGAATACCTGTTAAAAGCTATCGGAGACATAGCCCGTTCAAAGGGAATAGCCAAAATCGTCAGAGAGCTTAATCTTGATCGGGCCAGCCTATATAAATCCCTTTCCCCCGCAGGAAACCCGTATTTCTTTACGGTACTCAAAGTTCTTGATAATCTAAGACTCTGTCTTAAAGTGGAACAAAAAGAACCCGCATAAGGCCGAACCCTTCCAGCGTGTCTATCCTTTAGTGAAGGCATTAGCGTGTCATGGCGTTTAGCTTAATTTCCATGATGTACGGCCGCAAGACTTTCTCCAGTACGTTTGAAACACCTTTAGCCGCTATCTTGATCATCATTATAACCTTCAATAGTTGCTGCCGGATAGTTTGCCTTGATTCGGGTTACTTTTTTGATGAAAAAATGCTTGACAGGTGTTTTAGCTGCCTATACTCTAAATACAGGAGGTTAACTTTCTGATCACAGCAGGAGGTTAACTTTGAGCAATAAGAACACAGCAGTTGACAACATCAATACGGGTAGACTTGTCCATCACAAAACCCGTATGAAGCGGTTCCTTGAGAGCAAGGAATTATGGTTATTCTGTCTTCCCGGCATTATTATTACGGCGATTTTTCATTATTGGCCAATTTATGGAATTCAAATTGCCTTCCGTAATTATTCCGTGCGCCGGGGCATCTGGAACAGTACGTGGATCGGGTGGGATCATTTTATTCGCTTTTTCAGCGGGCCAGATGCCGCACAGACCATTTGGAACACATTCGTACTGAGTATCTATGGACTGGCAGCAGGGTTCCCTATTCCTATCATACTCGCCCTACTCTTAAACGCTCTGCGCTGGAAGAAGTATCGGAAGGTTATTCAGATGGTAACCTATGCGCCGAACTTCCTTTCCACGGTGGTGCTTTGTTCCATGATTCTGCTTTTCCTTTCTCCACGTGTCGGTATAATAAACGTCATCACCGGCTTCTTCGGAGTTCCTTCTATTAACTTCATGGGGGACTGGAAGTACTGGCGACATATCTATGTCTGGTCTGGAGTTTGGGCTGGTATGGGTTGGGGCTCGGTAGTCTACTTTGCTGCGCTTGCCGGCGTCAGTCCAGAGTTGCACGAGGCCGCTATTGTGGATGGCGCGACCAAGTTTCAGCGCATACTCCACATTGACCTGCCGTCAATCCTGCCGGTTGCGGTTATGCTTCTCATTCTTTCCTTCGGAAGCGTCTTATCCATTGGTTTTGAAAAGGCGTATGCCCTACAAAACCCACTCAACCTGCGGGTATCAAAGATTATCAGTACCTACACCTATGAGATCGGGATTCTTAACGCGGATATGGCTTATTCAACAGCCATTGGTCTCTTTAACTCGGTGGTGAACGCGATACTGCTCCTGACAGTGAATAGTGTGTCGCGCAAACTTTCCGATAACGCGCTTTGGTAGAAGGAGGACAGTATGGCAAAAATCAGAAGGAATTCCGAGCGGCGTTCTACTGAAGACAAGGTTTTCGATGCCGTGAACTTCATCGTTCTTACTCTTATTTTCATTGTTGTCGCATACCCTCTGTACTTCGTGATCATCTCTTCCATAAGCGATCCAGTGAAGGTGGCTGGCGGACAGATTACCTTCCTACCAGAAGGGATCAACTTTGATGGGTATCTACGGGTGTTTGAGGCAAAAGAGGTGATGCGCGGCTTTATGAACTCCGTGTTTTACACTGTGTTGGGCGTGTCGATTAACCTCGCTGTTACCCTGCCGACCGCGTATGCGCTGTCCCGCAATGACTTTTACGGACGCAAGGGGATTTCAATTTACTACGTTATCACGATGTTCGTATCTGGCGGGCTTATCCCCACCTACCTGGTGATCAGGCAGATGGGAATGTTGAACACGGTATGGGCGCTGGTCGTTCCGGGGGCGCTCAGTGTGTACAACATGATGGTGGCGCGAAGCTTTTTCAAGGCGAACATCCCTGGAGAATTGCTGGATGCGGCGCGGATTGACGGTTGCTCGGATACGAGCTTCTTTTTCCGCATCTGTCTGCCACTCTCCGGCGCGATCATAGCGATTCTTGCCCTGTGGTACGGGGTTGGACACTGGAACTCGTACTTCAGCGCTCTTTTGTACATTGCTGACCGTGAGAAGCAAACGCTCCAGCTTGAGCTGCGTTATATCCTGCTTCAGAACCAGCAACCGCAGGGTCAGTTAATGTCGCCAGATGCAATAGAAGAGCTGCGGCGTCGTGATGCGCTCAAGGAGCTGATGAAATGGAGTCTGATCATCGTGTCTAGTTTCCCGGTTCTTGTACTCTATCCCTTTATTCAAAAGCACTTTGTAAAGGGAGTAACTGTGGGTTCTCTTAAAGGCTAACCGTTGATTAGCTTGAACCATATATCGCCCCATAATGGGGCAAACTTCATGAGGAGAAAGTTTATGAAGAAGTTTTTTGGACTAATGCTGGCTATGGCTTTGTTGCTTATGCCGGCGCTGGGTGTGTTCGCAAGCGGACAGACTGGAACAGGCACAACAGGGACAACAACCCTGATTAGGACTGACGACGCGAACAATTTTAACGCGGTCGGCACGTGGCCTGCGGTCAAGCAGAAAGCCGCCTTTACGATGATTGTCGATGTTGATGGTTCCAAAGTTAGCAATGCTAACGAAATGGTTATGGTGAAGGAGTTTGAGCAGAAGACCAACATTCAGGCGCAGATCAACAACTTCCCCTACGCGACCGCGCTGGAACGGAAGAACATCATGATCTCCACAGGCGATTATCCCGATGTTATCGCGGGCTGGATTGTGTCCGGGAATGAGGTTATGACTTGGGCTAATGAAGGGATCATCATTCCTTTGGAAACCCTCATTGACCAGTACACGGTGAATATCAAAGCAGCGCTGTCTCTCCCCGGTATCCGCCAGAGTATGACCCTGCCTGACGGACATATCTATTCGCCGCCCTATCCCATCAAAGAGCCGCTCGTTACCTATGCCCCGTGGATTAACCGCGACTGGCTTCAGCAGCTCGGCCTGCAAATGCCCACCACCACCGATGAACTGAAGCAGGTACTCATTGCCTTCCGTGATCGTATTCCTGCGGTCAATGGTCAGAAGATCATTCCCTTTGCTGCAGAACCTAATAACTTTAGCGTAGGCGACCTTGCCGGTTGGTTTGGAGTCAACGCCTCAAGGCGTGGAGCTAACCAAGGTGGTTTTGCCATCATCAACGGTCAGGTTGAAAACACGCTCACCTCGCCTGCATACAAGGCTGCGATCAAGTACTTTGCGGACCTCTATAAAGAAGGACTGATCGATCCAGAGCTTTTCACTCAGGAAGTAGCTATGTATGCCGCCAAAAAGGAACTCAGGATCTACGGCGTTATGTGGGACTACGGTCCGCGTGGATGGTTAGCGCAGGAACGTTCCGCTGATTTTAAGCAGGGTGATAGAGACTCGGAATTCGATCCTTTACCCGTACTGAAAGCCCCTGGTGTTACGAATCCGGTATGGCGCCGCAACTGCTATGGCGTAACCTTGTTCCGCAACCAGTTTGTAATTACCGACAAGGCGAAGAACCCGATCACGATTCTCCGCTGGCTTGACTACGTTTATGAGCCGGAGGCTAGTACCGCAGTGGATCGCGGACCCCTCGGTACGAAGTGGGAGAAGGTTAGTAACGGCACCTATCGTGAAATCTTTAAAGCAGTTGGTCAAAATGGCTGGACACAAGCGGATGAGGATACGCTCGGTTGGGGCAATATTTTCCCAGCGCCCCTGCCCAAGTTCTCCCGCTGGAATCAGAATCTCCCCGCGAATATGCAGATTGAGATACTCCCGCCGGTTGGTTTGCAGTTCAACTATCCTCATAATGACATCATAGACGCGCTGTATGAGCCGTATCTTGACGAGCGCATCCCTGATATCTGGCTCTCCCCGGATATTGCCAGGCGCAGAGCTGATATTCAGCT
>JAIRYV010000109.1 GCA_031267685.1 Treponema sp. | reverse complement strand
CGCGCGGGCTTCGCCCGTGTTATGCTGCGCCCGCTCCGCGGACTTCGCATAACACGGGGTACACGCAATACCGCTCCACCGTGCGCTTGCGCACGCCTACTCGGTACTGCGTATACCCCGCGTGCCGTTATACAAAATCCGCTCCGCAGATTTTGTATAACGGCACGCGGGCTTCGCCCGTGTTATGCTGCGCCCGCTCCGCGGACTTCGCATAACACGGGGTACACGCAATACCGCTCCACCGTGCGCTTGCGCACGCCTACTCGGTACTGCGTATACCCCACGCGCCGTTATGTGCAATTTTTCTGACATTGTTGGAAAAATTGTATCCAAAAATTAACGTTTTAGGAGATTGTTATGGGACGTTTATTGATTCATGGGACTGCCGGTCAAGGTAAAGTAGTTTTAGACTGTGCAGAAAGCCAATATGATAAAATTACTTTTTTGACAAATGATTTAAATACAGAAAAAATAAATGATTATTCAATTTTATTTGAACAGGAGACTTCACTGGAATATATTATGGAAAATTTTGATGAAATAATTGTTGCGGTTGGTGATAATAAAGCTAGGTTAAAATTAACGGAAAAATATATTTCCGCCGGTATAAAACTTGCAACAATTATACATCCGAATGCCTCTGTAAGTAAATTTGCAGAAATAGAAGGTGGGACAGTTATATGTGCCAATGCGGTAATAGGCCCGTTTGCCGTATTGGGAAAAGCAAACGTTGTAAGTATCGGCGGAATAGTGGCACATGATTGTAAATTTGAAGACGGTGTAAGAGTATCCCCAAATGCGGTTGTAGCAGGGACTTGTATTATTGGAAAAAACACATGGGTATGTATAGGGGCAAATATTTCAGATCATATAAAAATAGGAAAAAACAGTGTTATTGGGGCTGGATCTGTTGTGTTAAATGATATTCCTGATAATGTATTAATGGCAGGAGTACCAGCAATAATAAAAAAACATATGGAATAAACAGATGATGGATATGCGGTACGCGCATGAGAGGCGTATAAACGTGGAAGGTTTTCCGATGAAATAACCATTGGTTATAGGAACCGCCGCGAGAGAATAGCCTGTATGCGGCAGAGGCCGCATACGGACTAGATTCAGACTACAAGACAGACGTTATAATCCTACGGTAGGAACAATCGTATATTGATTTTCTGCCTGATACAGTAAAGCCCGCCCATCATCCGTGGCGGGCGTGATATAGCGGCTGTGGTACGTGCAGTCTTGCGTACAAGCGAGGGAGGCGTTCCGTGGAAGCGGCTGTTGGCTGCTGAAACCGCCGCAGTTTAGCTTCCTGAGCGCTTCCCTCTCTATCATTTTATAAAAGTTTAAACTTTTTTGTCAAAACTACTTGACAGTTTTTGCAAGAATATTTATAGTATAAATATGTTGTGTTTCGTACATGAAGTGGGGGATTATACGACATGAGTGTCGTATAAAAGGAGTTATATGAAATTGTGCCTAGAAATTTTTGAATAATCACTTGATTAATTAATAAAAATTATGGTATGATTATATAATAACACATTATGGAAGTGGTTTATGGATAAAATTAAGGTTTATTTAGACAATTGTACCTATAATAGGCCGTTTGACGACCAAAAGCAATTAAGAATTTCTCTTGAAACACAGGCAAAATTATATATACAATCTTTAATTGTTAATAAAGAAATTGACCTGATATGGTCTTATATCTGCGAATATGAGAATTATAATAATCCATTTGAAAATAAGAAATTATCTATTGCAAAATTTTCAGAAAATGCCAAATATAGTATGATTGAGAATAGAAATATATTATTAACAGCAAACAAATTAATGCAATCTGGTATAAAGCCAATTGACTCTTTACATTTATCATGTGCAATAAATGGAGGTGTTGATTATTTTATAACTACAGATGATCCGCTATTAAGACACAAAAATGAAGGCATAAAAATAGTTGATCCAATAACATTTATTAGGATATGGGAAAATATTGGAGGAGAAGATGACTGATACTGTATTGATGAAAACAGGGATGCAGGTATTAATTGAGAATTTGGGTAATATAGACGCTGAAAAATTTATTTCGTTAATATTACGAGAACCATTTGATTATACAGAATGGAGGCGGAACAATCTATTTGTTGGAATGACGATTGAAGAAATAAGCAATGAGGCGATGAAATTATATAATAAAAAATAGAAAAATGTCATATACAGCCGGAATGTTATGCGAAATAAACACTTGGACGCAGGCTTGACGCGGACTATGGCGGGGCTTGAAACGCACACACGCACACAGTATACTTTTCGACCATAAGCTAAATAAAGGAGGATAGTATGTCAGTAGCAGCATTGCACGAAGAACGGAAAGCGCCCACGTTTGAGGAAGTCTGGGCTTTGCTTAGGGAGGTGGGTGAAAAACAGAAGGAGACTGCCGAGCAGTTGCGGGAAACCGATAGGCAGTTGCAGGAAACTGCCGTGCAGATGCGGGAGCAACAGAAGGAGACTGCCGAACAGATGCGGGAAACTGATAGAAGGGTTGAGGAGCAATGGAAAAAAACCAATAAAGTGATCGGCGATCTGGGACTCCGTTTGGGCGAGATCGTTGAGCGCCTCATCGCGCCCAATCTTGTCGAAAAGTTCAATGTCATGGGCTTCAATTTAACGACAGCAGGCCCCAATCAAAAGTTCTATGACAACAAGCATCGGGAGCTTGCGGAAGTTGATGTGCTGCTTGAGAACAGCAATCTAGTCATAGCGGTTGAAGCAAAAAGCAAGTTACTGGCTAGTCATATACAAGACCACATTGAGCGAATGAACATACTCCGCGCTTATGCTGACGAGCATAATGACCAGCGGGTTTGGCTTGGCGCAGTAGGCGGGGCGGTTCTTGCTCCTGATGCGCGTAAAGCCGCGCTCAAGGCAGGGTTTTACCTTCTCGAACAAGCAGGTGATACGATGATGATTTCAGTTCCCGAAGGCTTCAAACCCAAAGAATGGACATTCCGCATGGTGCCGCAGCAAGACAAGGAACAGGCATGAGGGGCAAGGGACTTGTCAATGCTTGCTTTGGCGCCAGTTCTCGATGCGGTCGTAGGCAGCATTGATGCGGGTTGACTTCTCGGTTGCTTTGCGCATGTTCTCTGCGTGGCCCGCGTGGCGGTCAGGGTGATGTATCTTGAGCAGTTTTTTGTATGCTGCCTTACATTCATCGGCGCTGGCGCCAAAGGGAAGCCCCAGTTCCGCGAAGTCCTGACGCAGGTCTTCGGGAATGTTGGCGCTACGGTTGCTGCTATATGCGCGGGAGCTTTGGCTACGCGCCTCATAGTCAAACGAAGTTCGAGACCGCGTACTTGTCCCGTCGTTCAGATACTCGTTAAGTTCCTGGTATGCTGCTTCATAATCGGGATCGCTACGCCGTCGGGTCTTGCCAAAGGGCGCTTCACCTTCATCGTTAAGATAACTTTTGATTACATCCTCAATCCGCTCAAAAATACCCATACCTTTACTGTATCGTACTATCAGATTCACGACTATAGCTGCGCTATGCCTAGTTGACAGGAATCCTCTTATCATGGCAAGATTCATTTCTGAAATTCTTAGAAAGGTTGTTTGTAATTATGAAAACGCTATTCGTAAAACCCGCTCAAGTGGAGCGGAAATGGTTTGTAATCGACGCTGAAGGCAAGCCCATGGGCAGGCTGGCAGCGCGTGTTGCATCGATTGTACGCGGCAAGGAAAAGGCGGTTTATACCCCTCACCAGGCAGTGGGAGACTTTGTGGTGGTGATCAACGCGGACAAAATGACGCTATCGGGCCGAAAGCCGCAGCAGAAGCTGTACTATCGCCATTCTGGTTATGTCGGCGGCTTGAAGGCCACTCCCTTTGAGAAGGCGTTTGCCCGCCATCCCACGTTTCCGCTGGACCAGGCGATCAAGGGTATGCTTCCCAAGGGGCCACTGGGTCGGGACCTGTTAAAGAATGTCAAAGTCTACGCAGGGCCTAAGCATCCTCACGCGGCACAGAATCCGCAGGCTATTGAGTTATAAGGAGTGACAAGTGATTAAGAATCTTGGTATTGGAACAGGCCGGAGAAAAACTTCTGTAGCGCGGGTGTTTGTGCGCGAGGGAACCGGCAAAGTAACGGTGAACGGGAAAGAGTTGCCTCGGTATTTCCCGCAGGAAGAGCATGTCCTCATAGTACGTCAGCCGCTTATGGTTACGGCCTGTGAGAATAAGTTTGATGTGTTTATCAATGTGTATGGCGGCGGGTCTAATGGTCAGGCTAGTGCGTGCAGGCATGGGATTGCCCGCGCACTCTGTCAGATTGATCAGGAGAATTACGCCAGTCTGCGGAGTAATGGCTACCTTACCCGCGATTCCCGTATGGTGGAACGCAAGAAGTACGGACAGGCCGGAGCGCGCAAACGCTTCCAGTTCTCCAAACGTTAGGCTGAACGTATCTGTGGTCGCGCTCCATGCAAGCGTGTGAATTGAAAAGCTGTGAACAGGCCGCGTTACGCCTTGTGGCCCGTGCGGAACAGACTGTTTATGGCCTGTCGCGTAAACTTGAGCAAAAGGGACATAGCCTGTCTTGTGTACAGGCTGTTGTTTCCCGCTTGATGGAACTGGGAATCGTGAGCGACAGTCGTTACGCGGAACTCTGGCTCAATTCTCGCCTTACATTGGGTAGGGACAGCCCTCGCCGACTCAACGCGGCGCTCTGTAGTAAAGGCATTGATCGCGATGTGGTGAGCGCGGCGCTGAAAGCAGCCCTGAGTCTTGAAAAAGAAACGTTTTTGATCAGGCGCTTTCTGGAAAAGAAGCGCCTTTTCCCAGAATCAGACGAAGCGCGGCGTTCCCTGAGGCAAACATTACGCGACGAGGGGTTCTCCTTCATGGCGCTAGAAGTGTGGGAAGGAGAAGAGGCTTAAGCGACAGAATGTGCCTTGCTTATGGAGAGGATATGGCGGCTTGGCAAAACCCAGCGTCCGTAAACATTCGCGTTGCACGGATGAGGTTTTCAGCGGCAAATGCAAGGTCAGCGCGGCTGTCGTGGATCATAGCGTCAAGGCTGGTCTGACCCCGGGCGATTGAAGCCGCGTAGTCAAAAGCCTTGAGTAGGGCTGCTGGATTCGCGCCTAATGCGCCGGAAAGCAGGGCAACCGGAACGCCGGCTTTGCGGCTTTCCCGCGCCACTACAGAACAGAGCTTACCATCCGCAGTCTGGGCGTCGCTCATGCCTTCACCCGTAATCACCAGGTCAGCATGGGCAAGCGCGTCAAAAAACCCCGCGTATTGCATCACCAGCAAAGCGCCGGATTCTATATGCGCGTCTAAACAGATACGCAGAGCGGCCCCAACGCCGCCTGCAGCTCCATCCCCGCTCTGCATTACATCAGCGGTAATACCCGCCTGAATCCACGCGGTAGCCAGCTTCGTGAGACCAGCATCCAGCGCCTCAACTTGTTCTGGCGTCGCGCCTTTCTGGGGGCCGAATACAGCGGAGGCGCCGCTTGGACCAAGCAAGGGGTTGCGTACATCACAGGCAACCTTGATCCGCGTCTGCTTGAGTCGCGGGTCTGCCCTGCTTACATCAATAGAAACAATTTTATCTAAGGCTTCCCCACCATAGACAAGCGCTTGCCCGTGCTTGTCCAGCAGCCTGAATCCCAGCGCGGAAAGCATACCAATACCGCCATCATTAGTGGCACTCCCGCCAATACCGATGATAAGCTCTCTCGCCCCAGTATCAAGCGCGGCTACAATGAGCTGACCAGTTCCATAAGACGAGGCCTTCATAGGGTTAAGCTCTTCACGTCTGAGCAGTTCAATGCCAGACGCACTTGCCATATCAAGCGCTGCAACACGGCCATTGTCGATAAGACCAAACACAGCGTCAACAGGCTTCCCAAGCGGGCCCCTTACCCGCGCACTGACAAAACGCCCGTCAGCCGCGCTTGTTATTGCCCGCGCTGTTCCCTCGCCGCCATCCGCCAGTGGGACTTTACGCGCTACAGCACCCGCATCAGCCCGCAAAACACCTTCCGCAATAGCGTCGCAGACCTCTGGCGCGCTCATGTTACCCTTAAATGAATCCGGCGCAATCACTACTTCCATATAACTTACTTTACTACCTGTCTTTGAATTAAGAAAGCGTCCAATGTTTTCTTTGCAGAACACTTGCGTTTTTTGTATCATAATCATAAACTTACGTCATGAATGTTTTTGACCTATCGGGGACACGGCACGGACAAGGCGCTCATGGCTGGTCTGCTGGGTATGTTCCCCGATGATGAGCGTATCCGCGACAGTTTCGCCACTGCCAGAGACGCGGGACTGACGTTTTCGTTTGCTGAGATAAAGATTCCTCACGCACACCCCAACACAGCGCGACTTCACCTCTTTGGCAGAGGTGGCAAAGAATGTGTGGCTCAGGGCGCGTCTGTGGGGTCGGCAACATCCTCACCACAAGCGTTAATGAGATGGAAACCGCGTTTACTGGTAATTCAGATACGTTCATCATTGCCTGTTAGTCAGTCATTTTATTGATATAGGGTATCGGAAAGACGGCTCGGTCATCGGTGGCTCCGATTGTGCGTGGTTTAAGGTTATTCAATAAGACTCAAGAACCGTGTCTTTAAAGACACGGTTCTTCTCTATACTATATAGAGAAATATACATCCCACAGCATCCTATGACAGCATTGAGATATCTTGCACACACAGTGCCAGATACCGCGTCACTAGTACCAGAGTTCGCGCCAGTGCTCGGCATCGCTTTGTACGGTCTTTCTGCTCCATCTTCTAGGTCTCCCGATCCAGCCCTGCGCAGCACCCTGTGCTAAGCTTGCGCAGTACCCTGCGGTAAGCCTGCGCAGGATGCTGCGGTAAGCTTGCGCAGCACTCTGCGGTAAGCCTGCGCAGGATGCTGCGGTAAGCTTGCGCAGCACTCTGCGGTAAGCCTACGCAGCACCCTGCGGTAAGCCTGCGCAGCACCCTGCGGTAAGCCTGCGCAGCACCCTGCGGTAAGCCTGCGCAGCACTCTGCGGTAAGCCTGCGCAGCACCCTGCGGTAAGCCTGCGCAGTACCCTGCGCTAAGCTTGCGCAGCACTCTGCGGTAAGCCTGCGCAGTACACTCGCTAAGCCTGCGCGGTCAGCTTGAACTCGGAATGAATCTCCCGCAGACCTTTGAGAAGTGCGCTTGAACCTCTCGCCGAGCTCTGTGTAATCACCTTGAGTGCATAGTCCTTGCCAACTACAAGGGTCGCAGGGACTATCACCTTAAGGGTACGGGGTTCATTGACCGCAATGATTTCAGTCTTGACCGGCGTGGTTTCGCCATCGTCAAAGAAGAGACCGACTTCATCCGTATGGGCCGCATCTGCCTCAACCTTGAGCCCATAACCCCGAATCGTGAGAAGCTTGCTGATGGTTATCACCTCGTCAAGCTGACCAGTATGCTCGTCTACTGCTTCGGCGATAAGGCCGTCGCGCTGGTCAATGCCATCAAACTCGACCTGTACCCGATCCTGGATGTAGTTCCGCAGAGCCGTGCTTGCCTGAAGCCGAGCCTCAGGATGGATACCTTCGGGCAGATGTGTCTCCGCACCCTCATACTCACCGGGAAGCCGAATGCTCAGGTTAAAGACCGGAGTCTTTATCTTGTAGCCGTCCGCAATCAGGTAGTAGATGAGTTCGCAGCCAGCGGTCAAACCCTCCTCAATGACACGGGGGTCAGTTTCGATGTTGTAGACCTCCGCTTTGCTGGCAATGCCGTGAATGTCCAGTTCTGGCTGGAACACGGCCTTGAGGTTGTAGGGCTTTTTTGCCCCGGGCAAAAAAGCAGGGACGTACTTTGCCATAACCTTGTGGATTACGTCCTTTACGGTAAAATCAATAGCCATAATGGTTACTCCTTGCCGCATCCTTTCAGCGCGGCACTTTGATGTATAGCAGAGCCATACGGCCCCGCCTGTCTCGCCCCATTATAGAACGGGTATTGGCATTATTGCAACTATATGATTAACGTGATGTTATTGTTGATGCAGCTGCTGATGATGAAGCCTGAGCCGTTCCAGCCCATACTCCGGAAGCCCTTGCCTCAGGTTATAGTGGAGTCTGCGCCGCTGTAAGTCGTGGGTAACGAGCCGTACTCTGATGTGCTGGATGGAACCTTGACGGTAACAGCCTTGGCGGAGGAGGTGATATCGTAGAACATCTTGTATCCTAAGGTGGGGCTGTGCTGTCCAAGGTAAGAGTAAGGGCGCTTGTGCTGGCACGGGTTTATAGGGCGGCTATTTTTTGGTTTGATGTTCAAGCGGGGAGATTAAACAGTGTTCTGTAACATACTCACGTGCTTGTAAGATAGCCGCTCTATGAGCAACAGGGATAGTATAGCGCGGGGTTGGGTCGTTTGTCAAGGTCGCGTCTAATAATTTTTCTAGCGGGAACGAGTGCTTGCCTAAGAAGCAGAATCCAGCCATAATTAGTCCACAGGTATCTGTTCGCCTCCTGACAGAGACTGTTTGACCGTAAGGCTTTTTCCGGTTTATCCGTAAAAGCTTTTCTTGCGCTCTATTCTGTACGAACAACTGTGCGTAGGGTTTCTCGATCCGGGCATACGCACTACAGGGGGTGGCGGTTTTATTGGCTGTCATACCTTATTGTCTGACGCTTTCTGTGTGTCTTTGCGGTTGCTATTAAGAGGAGACAAGGGTATAATGGAACAAGGGTATTGCGATACAGAAAGTAATACCAGAAGTGAAACGGTTATAAAAGTAGGAGAAAATGATGTTACTATCTGAACTGGGCGCCCCGATTGAAACATTGAGGGTACAAATCTATAAAACTTGGGGGCGTCTTTGAGGACGCTCGTTTTGCGGAACGTATTGCAGCGCAGGAACAGAGAACTAGTGCAGTTGAGTTCTGGAATGACACGGCCAGTGCTGAAAAGGTGATGGGGGAACTCAAGGCGCTTAAGAACCGCTATGAGCCCTGGAAGGAATTGCGCGCTGGTGTTGACGATTTGGTTACGCTGTATGAGCTTGCGAATGACGTTGGAGACGAGAGTGAGGATGCTGAGATTGAGGCTGCGCTCAAGACCCTGTCGAGCCGCTATGAGAAGCAGAACATCCTTGAGCTGATGAGTGGCGAGGTTGACAAGAACAGTTGCTTCCTCACGATTCATGCGGGGGCAGGTGGAACCGAAGCTTGCGACTGGTCGCAGATGCTCTATCGTATGTACCTGCGCTGGGCTGAGCGGCGTGGTTTTTCTATTGAACAGGTGGACATGCTTGAAGCTGAGGGTGGTATTAAGTCTGCGACGGTCAAGATTGACGGTGTTTATGCCTATGGTTATCTCAAGGGGGAAAGTGGCGTTCACCGGCTAGTGCGCATTTCGCCATTTGATGCTAATGCGCGGCGCCATACCTCCTTTGCGTCAGCGTATATTTTCCCCGTGCTTGATGATTCTATTGAAGTGGAAGTGCGTCCTGAAGACCTGCGTGTGGACACCTACCGTTCTGGCGGGGCGGGTGGTCAACACGTTAACAAGACGGACAGTGCTGTACGTTTTACCCACCTGCCCACAGGCATTGTGGTTGCCTGCCAGAATGAGCGCAGTCAAACCATGAATCGCGCCACTGCCATGAGTATGTTACGCGCACGGCTCTACGAGTATTACCGGCAGGAAAAGGAAAAGGAGAATGAGAAGTTTGCACAGGAGAAGAAGGATATCTCATGGGGCAATCAGATACGGAGTTATGTATTTCAGCCCTACACCATGGTTAAGGATTATCGAACCAAGGCGGAGATTGGTAATATACAGGCGGTCATGGACGGGGACATTGATCTTTTTATCGAGGAGTACTTACGTTTTGCATGGAATAACACACACGCTTAAAGTACGTTTTGGTGTTTGTCTATTTATGGTAGCTGGGCTGCTCTTTCCAGCGGCGAAGCAGGAGCCGGTTGTGCTGAAGGATCCTGAGTGGATACTCGTGATAACCGCGGCTGATGTTTCTGCGCTGACTGTTTCACGGCAAAGCATCGGGGGCCTTATAGGGAGAAGCTTGGTGAATGCCCTGAATACGGTGAATAAGCGAATACGGGAAACTGAAGAATACGCTTATTACAAGGACTATGCCTGGTCAAAGGCGCGCTCGGATGCGGCCAAAAAGTTGGAAACCAAGCGTGTGGACCGGGATAAGCTGGTGTATCAGGGGTATCCTGAGTGGAAATACCAGAAATCGCTGCAAACGATTGATGTGGAGATAGAAAAGCTTGAGGCTGATCTGGCGCGTATCATCGAAGAAATGCCTCTTATTGAAGAACAGCCGATATTCGTTCTCAGCGAGAGCAGCGTTCAGGGGGCTTTTCCTGCTGCACCTAAAACAGGTGGGGAATACCAGTTCTGTGTTAAGCAGAAAGCGGATGGCTTTTTGCAGCTGGTGGTAAGTGATTTGCAGGGGAGAACGCATCTTTGGATACGTTTGTATACCCGTGCTAAAGCCTGGGAGTATGAAGATAGCATCATCTTTTCTATAGAAGATACCCAAGTTGCGCTGAACGAGGTGGCGTCCAGGTTTGTGGGGGCGATCTCTGGAGCGCCACCCGGTATGCTTGCGATACGGACTGAGCCGACGGATGCGCTTATACTCGTGGACGGCACATTTGCGGGTATTGGAGAACTGGGCGCTATTGAATACCCGCCGGGGGAAGTTGTTATTGAAAGCTATGCGGATAATCATGCGATGTTTTCAACTACCCTTGAGATCAACAGTGGGGAGTTTGCTGATCTGTTTATCAACCTTAGTCCCCTTGCCCTTGAGTCGCTTACGTTTGATACGCTGGAGACGGACGCTGCGCTCTATCGGGGCGCGTTGTATGTTGGGCAAACGCCGTTTACGCTGGATATGCCATTTAATCAGATGGAATATTTTTATATACAAAGTGATGAAGGCGAGGCTAAGGCAGTGGTTTCAGGCGGGGTGACGGAGCGGGTAAACATGGAGCTTCAGCCATTCTCAGACCCTGAAGAGCAGCGAGTGGCTCAGGCGCGGCGTGCCTTTTACAATGCTTTTGGGCGCTTCTGGGTTGCCCTGCCCGTAGCGGTTGTCTTTGGAGCTATGGCAGAGGCGGAAAGAACTGCGTACAATCATCTTTCAATCAATAATAAAGACCTTTATGATAACGCAATACGCAATTACTATATCTCTATTGGGTTATGGGTTGTGTTTGGCTTGACTGCGGCTGAGAGCATCTACCGTATATTCCGTTATACGCATGTTTCTGGTGAGAAGAGTCCTCAGATAATACAAAAGTGAAAAGGGAAAAGGGATAACATGGGATTATTAAACTTTACTGAACGGTTGAAAGACTTCTTTGGAATCAAAAAGGCGCTTTCCGAAGAACTATTTGAGGAACTGACTGACCTCCTGATCGAGGGTGATTTTGGCGCTGAAGGAGCGTACAAGATTACGGGTAAACTGCGTTCTGTTTGTAAGAAAGAAAAGGTAAGTGATACTAAAGGGGCGTATCGTGTTCTTGCCCGCCTGCTTGAGGAATTACTTATTCCTGTGCGAGCGCCTGATGTGGCCAGCGCCACTGGCATTACTGTGTTTCTCCTGCTAGGTGTGAATGGCGTGGGAAAGACCACGAGTGTAGCGAAGCTTGCTGCCCGTTACCGTGCCATGGGTAAAAGGCCCATCCTCGCTGCTGCTGATACCTTCCGTGCTGCGGCCATTGAGCAGCTCAAGATTCACGGCGAGCGGCTGGGGATACGGGTTGTTGCCCACAAGCACGGTGGTGATCCGGCGGCGGTCGTTTATGACGCGCTTGAGGCGGCGCAGGCCGGAGCTGGCGATCTTATCATCGCGGATACCGCGGGCCGGATGCATACCAAGTCGGCGTTGGTTGAAGAGTTAAAAAAGATAGACCGCATTGTAGAAAACAAGGCAAAGGGCGCGCATTACATCAAATACCTCGTGCTTGACGCCACCACTGGACGGAACGCGATGGTTCAAGCCGAGACCTTTCGTGATGCGGTTTCTCTGGACGGTGTGATTCTCACGAAGCTAGACTCAAGTGCCAAAGGCGGGGTGGTTTTTCCCCTAGCTGAGGAACTGGGCTTGCCTGTAGTTTTTGTCTGTAATGGAGAAAAGTATGAAGACATCAGCGATTTCGACCCTCACAATTATACGACAACCTTTGTTGGCCTTGCGTAAAGCTAAAGCGTTCATAGTGGCGCTGTTTTTGCTGGCGTTTGAAAGCGCCACGGCGGAAGACTGGTACCTGTCTAACGCTGCTGGTATGACGCTTGAGCCGCTCTATTCCCGCTTTATTGCCCTGCGCGAGCGCTATTGCGTATCCATTGACGAGGCAAGCGAGGAGGAACTTCCCGCGATTCTGCTTCCTTACTACAACAGCGCTTTTCGTACTGAACTACACACACTGTATGAAAACGGGGTCGAGACGCGGCGACAGTGGATATTCAGGGACAGCGCTGGAACCACGCGGCTTGTTTCCGCCTTTGATGATCCAGCCTCCAAAGGTTTTATTGAAGTCTACAACGCGGACTATCTGATAAGCGAGGAGCGTCAATTCTCAGAAGACGGTTCTGAAACCTTCACCAGCTACTTCTATAATGGGCAAACACTTATCCGCATGGAAACCAGTGTTCGCGCCTCGCCTGCCGAAGACGGTGAGCTATCGCCCCTAATGCTCCTCACTACTGACTATTACCGTTATACCCGTGCCGCGTCCCTCCGCGTTATTGAGCGGATATACCACACAGCCACCGATGCGTCTGGTGCGGGCGCGGTGTCTGGCACTAGCGGCACGGACTCTGGTGCGGGCGCGGTGTCTGGCACTAGTGGCACGGACTCTGGCACTAGTGGCACGGGCGCGGCGCCGCGGACAACGCGGCTCCAGTTCCCGCGGCCCGGTTCCGCGCCTGACATCAACTTTATCAGTCCCAGCCAGGTCTACAGCGCCAGCGTTTTGCCAGAAACAAGCTCTACCACTAGCAGCGAAGGGATTGTTATTACTACTGACGAGCGCGGTCGTATCCTCACTGAAACGCGGCAGGACGCGGAAGGCACGGTCGTGAGTGAAACCCACCAAACATGGAACGGAGACCAGCTTGCCTCAGTCGTGTGGAAAAGCGGTAATAATGAGCGCCGCACGGAGTTTGAGTATAATCAGAACAATGACCGTATCATGGAACGAAACTACAACAACGACATACTAGAACGAACCGTGCAACAGGATAGCACAGAAACCAATCGGGAAATCGAAGAACTATACCTGAACGGCATCCCCATGCTTCGCGCTATTTGGGAAAACGGGCGAAAAGTATCGGAGGAGCGCCTGCGCTGAACAATCACATGCTGTTCAGCGCTTCTTTCAAGGCTCTGGCTAGTATTTCTTGCGGAATCTCCTGGATATAGTCGAGTTCCTGTAGATCATCGACCAGTGTATGCGCGGTGGTTATATCAGCCAAAGCTTGTTTGTGCGCAGCGGTCCATGAAATGCTTACACGATGTAGTCGCTCCTTAACCGCCTGAATCGCCACATCTGCGGCTTCGTGGGCAAAAAGCTCGATTTCATCCATAGTGGCAATGATGCGTTCTGGTCCAAAGCGTTTTTTCTGTGAATACTCCGCAATGCTATGGGCGCAACGGATAGCCATGCTATCACTTATCTTACGGGCGCGAACCATAAGAGCGCCCTTCAATATGCCCGGAAAGCAGAGCGAATTGTTAAGCTGATTCGGGAAGTCACCACGCCCCGTAGCAACAATGAAAGCGCCAGCTTCCTTTGCCACTGATGGCCAAATTTCCGGCACAGGGTTGGCGCACGCAAACACAATGGCCCGATCCGCCATGCGTCGTACCCAGTCAGGCCGTACAATATCAGGCCCAGGTCTGGACAGGGCTATGAGCGCGTCCGCACCAGAAACAGCTTCTACAATAGAAGAAACTTTACGAGGATTGGTCTTCTGACAGAGGTCCCATTTCCGGTATGCGTTTGGATCACTCTGGATATCAGCACGTCCGGTATGGAGCGCACCCTTCCTGTCAAAGAGGATCAGGTTTTCGCCTTTCCCACCATCAGCCATGATGAGAGTAGCTACTGTAGTATTTGCCGCGCCCGCACCAAAAAGCACGATCTTCGCGTCGCCTATGTCTTTTTCAGCCAGCTTCAGTGCATTGATGAGGCCAGCCAGTATGATGCAGGCCGTGCCTTGGGCATCATCATGCCATACCGGAATGTCGCAGGCTTCCTTTAGCTCATCAAGTACCCTGAAACAATTGGGCTGACTTATATCCTCAAGGTTAATGGCTCCAAAAGATGGCTGAACCATCTTTACAAAGTCAATGAGCTTCCGTGGATCGTGCTTGCCTTCAGCGTTCCGTGAATCCACACAAAGCGCAATCGCGTCCACACCTCCAAGGTATTTCATAAGCATGGCCTTGCCTTCCATAACGCCAAGACCTCCGGCAGGCGTGCAGTCCCCATCACCCAAGACCCGCGTGGAGTTAGAGACTACCGCCACGAGATTTCCTCGACTGGACAGGGCAAACGACGTGTTGTTATCATCGCGAATCGCGGTGGAAACACTCGATACACCCGGCGTGTACCAGACATTGAGCCACTCAGGGCTAAAGATGCCACACTTGGGAAGCACCTGAATCTTTCCGCCGTAAAAACGATGCGCTTCAAGTGAAAGCTTTTTGAAGAACAGGGTCTTAAAGCGCGCCTTCTCTTCATCAGTGAAGTGATCAGGTATAAACTTATCAAACTTGTTCAACGAAGGATCAATATACTCAACAGACATTACATACTCCTTTTTCATGAATCGTCATAAGCGCATTACCAACGGCAAGCCCGTGATTCACGCACTTAACTATAAAGCCCTGCCATGGCAATGTTTGTACTTTTTGCCGCTACCGCAAGGACACGGATCGTTTCGCCCTATTTTGGGGCTGGAACGGACTATGGTCTCAGGAACAATGTCACCCACATCATACAACCACTTGCCGTCCTGTTTCTTGAACTGCGCCTTCTCGTGATACACATCCTTGAGGCCGTCGCGCTCATAAATCGCCTTAAACTCTACGCTCCCCTCAGTGTCAGACTCCGTGCCCTTTCCCACTGAAAGTATCTTCAATCCAAGCCATGTGGACTTTTCACTCCATTCCTTTGTCTCCTTGGGATCAGCCTGGTTCTTGTTATCTTGGGTACAACTCTCAAGGATATAGTCAATAGCATGTTCCGCGTAAGCCGAATAGCGACTCCGCATGAGCGCTTCAGCAGTAGGCGGCAAGCGCGCTCCCGTGATATAGGGTTTACAACATTCAGCATAAGAGCGGCCTGAGCCGCATGGACAACTGTTCATAGAACCTCCAAAAGCGCGGCTATTTCCGCGCCAATAGTTTTTGCTTTAACATCTCGTTCCATCACTTTTTTAAGCGACGGCGGAACCGGAACCTGACCAGCAAGCGGCTCCACAGTTTCCGCGAATTTCGCGGGATGCGCCGTGGCAAGCACCGCCAACGGACTCGGCTGACGCTGCGGAAAGAGCTTGTCCACAGCCCGCCAAGCCACTGCGCCATGTGGATCAAGAAAGTAGGCCGCTTGCTCGCGCACCTGACCCAACATCTCGCGAATCTCATCATCACTTACCCACACGCCACGCAAAAAATTGCGCAGTTCCGTCAGCGACCAGTGGCTAATCATACGCTCGAAGTTACTGGGATCACCCACGTCCATAGCATTAGAAATCGTGGCAAAAGAAGGACGCGCTTCATAATACCCGCTTTCAAGATAATCCGGCACAGTCTTGTTGATGTTGGTCGCTGCAATAAAGCCGCGAATCGGAGCGCCCAGCTTCATCGCATAGAGGCCCGCAGTCAGATTCCCAAAGTTACCTGACGGTACTGAAAAGATAACGCCTTTGGAGTCAGGTGAAAACTTCTGTCCACCGTCCGCCTTGCCCACCCGCGGCGTGGCTTCCTCGTCTTTGTCGCACAAGCCAGCAGCAACTTTGCCAGCAGCAGCTGCATAGTACACAGCCTGGGGAATCAGCCGCGCCACATTGATTGAGTTAGCCGATGAAAGCGTAAATCGCTTCTTGAATTCCTTATCCCCAAAGGCCGTTTTCACAAGGCGCTGGCAATCGTCAAAGCTCCCCTCAACCGCAATAGCAGAAATATTGCCGCCAAGTCCAGCGATCTGTCGTTCCTGCAAGGGTGAAACCCGCCCCTTGGGGTATAACACAGTAACGGAAATGCCTTCCACGCCATAAAAACCGTCCGCCACAGCCCCGCCCGTGTCTCCCGACGTGGCAACCAGAATATGGAGCGGCTTATCCTCACCCCGCCGCAGATAGGAAAAGGCCCTCGCCATGAAACGCGCACCAAAATCCTTGAACGCCGCAGTCGGCCCGTGGAAAAGCTCCAGTACCAGCCGATCTCCCACTTGAATAAGCGGCGCAGAAAACGGATACGCAGTATGAACAAGGTCTTCCAGAAACGCATCCGGTATCTCAGGCGTAACAAAGGGCTGAATGGTCTCAAAGGCAACCTCTTGGAAACTCATACGGGCAAGCGATGTCGCCACAGCCTTCCGGTACTGGGGTATTGTCTCAGGAATAAAGAGGCCACCATCGCGGGCAAGGCCACTCAAAACTGCCTGCCTAAAACTCAGGGTTTCCACTTTGTTTCTTGTACTATAGTAACGCATGATACCAACATAACATAAAAACGATATTATGGGGAGAGGTCTCTAGGCATCCTGAGTGAAAACCTGCAACCTGCAGCTTGTGACAAGGTGGAAATGACAGGACTAAGTGAAAATCTTGGTTTCGTTAACAGTTTATAGGTATGCTCGGTCAGGTCTGGGGAAGCGGGCTGCATTTGGTCAGCGCAAAACGCCATATGATGTATGTAGCCCTCAATGAGGATTTCCGTATCAGGCTTTGTTTTCAGAGTAAATGCCGATGCCCTAAAAATTCACTCAAACCCCTTGACATTTTTCTTATGGCATGGTATAGTTTTATTATGGACCTGAGGAAACGTCAGATGTTCAACAAGACATCTGGTTGTTTACAGTTTATCTTCTCCCGGCTCCCGGCTCCCGGCTCCCGGCTCCCGGCTCCCGGCTCCCGGCTCCCGGCTCCCGGCTCCCGGCTCCCGGCTCCCGGCTCCCGGCTCCCGGCTCCCGGCTCCCGGC
>JAIRYV010000072.1 GCA_031267685.1 Treponema sp. | reverse complement strand
TTTCCTAGCATCAATGTGAGTTCGACACAGAGAGAAGAAAGTCCGCTGATTTCACTGATGAACGCTGATTCTTTGTGTCAGGCCCTCTGAATCTGCGTAATCAGCGTAATCAGCGGACCATTACTATTCCATCCTGCCAAAACACGGGAGATTCTCAGTTCGAGGATAGACACCGGAACAGAGATCGATTGTCGTAAAATTCTTTCTAAAATGTACGCTAGGGGCTTGTATAAAGCATTTTGGTACTGTATAAATATACGTAACACTTTATGCAAAGGTGGTGATTATGGCTCTATACATTATCAAACGGGTGTTGTTGGCATTGCTGACAATACTTTTTATCATCTGTCTCACGTTCATCCTGATGAACACGGTTCCGGGCGGGCCATTCCTCGGTGAAAAGGCAGTGTCAGCACAGGTACTCGCTCAGCTGGAGGCAAAGTACGGAATGGATAAACCGCTGCCAGTCCAGCTCAAGAACTATATCGTCAGCCTGCTCAGCGGGGATATGGGCGTCTCGTTGAAGATGCAAAAGAACCGGCCAGTGCGCATCATCATTGGCGAGATGTTCCCGGTGTCAGCGCGAATAGGCGCTATCGCGCTGCTCTGGTCGGTACTTGTAGGCGTTTCACTGGGATGTATTGCGGCGTATAAGCGCGGAAAAGCCGTTGACAGCATTTTGCAAGTGCTGACTACCCTCGGTATTGCCTTTCCCGGGTTCGTTACCGCAACAGTGCTGCTGGTGTGCTTTGCCGGCGGTGTCTTCCATATATTCCCAACTACCGGTCTGGGACGCGGGGCTATCAGCTATGTGCTGCCGTGTTTCACCTTAGGCTTGACGCCCATGTGTTCTATCGCACGGTATACGCGCTCATCAATGCTCGACGTGCTTAACAAGGAATACATCAAGACTGCACGCGCTTACGGACACCCAGCATCAAAACTGATCTTCAAACATGCGCTCAGAAACGCATTGATACCAGTGATAACGTACCTGGGGCCGGTTACCGCTGGCATACTCACCGGCGGCTTTGTCGTAGAAACCGTGTTTAACATTCCCGGTTTGGGACGCTACTTTATTCAGAGCATCTCAAACCGTGATTACCCACTCATTATGGGAACCACGATCTTCTTTGCTGGATTGGTTATCATTATGAGTTTTACTGTTGATGTCTTGTATAAGGTCATTGACCCGCGCATACAGCTTGGTAACGAATCGGAGTAACGGTGTATGCATATACCTGAAAATTTTGCTCACACGCAGTTTAACGCTGATGATTTCCTACCTGCAAGCAGTGATGAGAAGCTGGGGTTCATTCCTCAGCATAAGAGCGTCTCCTATTGGAAAGATGCAATGCGCCGTCTCAAGAAGAACTATGTGGCAATGACCTCATTCTGGGTGATTATCTTCCTTATACTATTCGCGTATGTAGGCCCCTTGTTCATGGGTTACACGTATGAACAGCAGGTTCGCGGCAGTGAGAACCTTGCGCCGCTTGCCCGTTCTGCTGGTGAGCTTGAGCGCATTGCTCTGGGGGAACGGGTGTTTCCGCATCTCTTTGGTACTGATACTCATGGGCGCGACATTCTCGTGCGGATGATGTACGGAACGCGAGTGTCCATGCTCATTGGCATACTCGCGGCGGTATTGACTTTAGTGATCGGGGTTTTGTACGGGTCGATTTCTGGGTATCTTGGAGGACGCGTTGATCTGGTGATGATGAGGATTGTCGACATTATCTACTCAGTGCCTGATGTGCTGGTGGTCTTGCTGCTTGCCGTTACGTTAAAGCCGCTTCTGTCGGCCTTTGCTGATGCGAATCAGACGAACCTTGCAGGACGACTCGTGATTACTCTGGGGCCGAGCATCATTGCTATTTTCATTGCCTTTGCCTTACTGTACTGGACCACGCTGGCGCGTATAGTTCGTGGGCAGATTCTGCAACTGAAGCAGCAGGAGTATGTTGTTGCGGCGCGTGCCTTAGGCGCGTCTGATCGGCGTATCATTCTGAAACATCTCTTGCCGAACTGTATTGGCTCGCTGGTTGCTGCAACGTGTTTACAAATCCCTGTTGCCATTTTTCTGGAGTCGTTTCTGTCATTCCTTGGACTTGGAGTTAATGCGCCGATGACGAGTCTTGGATCTCTTGCGTCAGATGCGCTTGGAGGTATGTACACCTACACGTACCGGCTTATCATACCAGCGGCGTTTTTAAGCCTGTTGATACTGTCCTTTAATCTTTTTGGAGATGGGCTGCGAGATGCGTTTGATCCGCGGCTCAAGAAATAGGAGCGACACATGACGACTGATGACCTATTACTGGAGGTGAATGACCTCAAGGTTTCGTTTTTTACGCCAGTGGGCGAGGTTAAGGCGGTTGGCGGCATCTCGTATGCGCTGAACTATGGCGAAGTGATGGGTATTGTGGGTGAATCTGGGTCTGGGAAGAGTGTGGAAGCCTACTCGGTGATGCGCCTATTGGAGTTTCCGGGTCGGATTGTTGGTGGCAGCGTGCGTTTTGAGGGGCATGATCTGCTTGCCTACAGTCAGCGCGAGATGGAGAAGATTCGCGGTAACCGCATGAGCATGATATTTCAGAATCCTATGGAGAGCCTGAATCCGGTGTATACCATTGGCAATCAGCTTATTGATGTGTTACGGGGACATGCGAAAGATAATGGCGTTGAGGTTACGCAGCAGGCTGCAGCAGATAAGGCGCTGGAGATGCTGCGGTTGGTTGGCATCACGAATCCGGAGCGCCGTATGACACAGCATCCGCATGAGTTATCCGGCGGTATGCGTCAGCGGGTGATGATAGCCATGGGCCTTATCTGTGAGCCGCAGCTTCTCATAGCTGACGAGCCGACTACTGCGCTGGATGTAACGATACAGGCGCAGATACTGGAATTGATGAAGTCGATTCAGCAGAAGACGGGTATGGCGATTATCTTCATTACGCATAACCTTGCTGTTATTGCAGAGATCTGTGATACTGTTGTGGTGATGTATGGGGGTCATATTGTGGAGCAAGGTACGGTTGAGGATATTTTTTATCATCCTGCGCACCCTTACACGAAAGGTTTGCTGCGTTCAATGCCGCGTCTTGATGAACAGAAGGGGGAGCGGCTTATACCGATTGAAGGTACGCCGATCAATATGCTGGAACCGAATCCGGGGTGTCCGTTTGCGCCGCGCTGTGAGCAGTGTATGAAAATCTGTGTCAACCGCAGTCCGCCGAAGATGAGCCTTGATCCGAGCGATGATAGCAAAGGCTTCTCTGCCGGAGGTCATCGTATTGCCTGTTGGCTTCCGTTCAAAGCGTTTTCTTCTGCTGGAGGTCTGCTATGAACGCGACGCATCTTATTGACCTTGATAACCTCAAGAAGTATTTTCGGGTTAAGGAGAGTTGGGGGCGTTCTCGTTCTATTCATGCGGTGGAGCATGTGCCGCTGTATATCGAGGCAGGGGAAACCCTGGGTCTTGTCGGGGAATCTGGCTGCGGGAAGACTACCCTGGGGCGCACGATACTGCGGCTGTACGAGCCGAGTGCTGGCAGGATATTTTTTAAGGGGCACGACATTACGCATGTTGCTATGCTTCCCTATCGGCGGAAGATGCAGATCATCTTTCAGGACCCGTCTGCGTCATTGAACCCGCGTATGACGGTTGGTGAGATTGTTGGCGAACCTATTGACATACACAAGCTGGCGCCATCGCTGACTGAGCGGCGTGAGCGAATCAAGTATCTGTTGTCGCGTGTCGGGCTGAATAGTGAACATGCGAACCGCTATCCGCATGAGTTTTCTGGGGGTCAGCAGCAGCGTGTGGGCATTGCCCGCGCCCTTGCAGTGGAGCCGGAGTTTATCGTGTGTGATGAGCCGGTGTCAGCGTTGGATGTGTCAATCCAGTCTCAGATTGTGAATATGCTGGAAGACATGCAAGGGGAGTTGGGCTTGACCTATCTCTTTATTGCGCATGATATATCAGTGGTACGGCATATCTCCAAGCGCATTGGTGTTATGTATCTTGGCAACCTTGTGGAGTTGGCGGAAAGCTACGAGCTCTATGAGAAGCCGCTGCACCCGTATACCCAGAGTCTGTTACAGGCTGTGCCGATTCCCGACCCGCAGGTTACGCGCCGTCGGAAGCGGGCTGTGCTGCAGGGTGAAATCCCCAACCCGATGGACATACCAAAGGGGTGTCGGTTTAACACGCTGTGTCCGCATGCGCAGAAGCGCTGTACCGAGGCAGCGCCGGAGTTTAGGGAGGTCGCGCCTGGGCATAGTGTGGCGTGTCATTTGTTTACTGAGGCATAGTTCCTGCTATTGGCAGGTAGCTATAACGCGCTGTATGGTGCGTAAATTCGTGACGGCGTAACCGTTAGTTTTTATGCAGTGCATAAAAACACGTGCGTTGGATAGGGTGTTCAACGTGCATAAGATTGGAGGATTCTATGGTAAAGCGAATTGGTTTCTTGCTTATGGGGCTTACGCTCCTTGCAATGAGTGTGAGTGCAAGTGCAGGGCGACAGCCCGCGGCGGCAAGCGGGTCTCAGATCTCGCTGGTGTTAGGGTCAGAGCCGAACACGATTGATCCGGCGCTTAATAGCTCGGTGGACGGCGCTATCTATATCGGCCACTTGTTTGAGGGCCTGTACAAGTATGCGGATAATGGTCATGGACGCGCTCAGGCAGTACCTGGTCTGGCTGTCCGCGCTCCCCAGAAGACCGTCAATGCTGACGGCACGGTAACGTATGTTTTTACCCTGCGGGATAACCTGAAGTGGTCAGATGGGCAGGCGTTTACTGCGAAGGACATAGTGTTTACCTGGCAGCGTCTTGTTGATCCCGCCACCACTGCTGATTACAGCTACATGATCGACATGGTGAAAAATGCTAATGAGATCATGGCTGGTCAAGTAAACAAGAGCCAGCTTGGTGTTCGCGCCATTGATGATAAGACCCTTGAAGTTATTATTACCTATGACTGCCCCTTCTTTTTCGAGATTATGACGTTTCCTGCCACCTTCCCTGTGCGAGAGAGTGTCATCAACAGTGCTGGGGATCAGTGGACATTCAGTCCATCGACCTATATCAGCAATGGCCCGTATCGTCTCAAGGAGTGGGTACACAACAGTTATATTCTTGTTGAGAAGAACCCGAACTACTATGCGCCGGTGAGTGGCCCTGACAACCTTCGTTTTATGCTTATGGACGATGCTAACGCTATACTTGCTGCTTTCCGCAACAAGGAAGTCGACTTTATAGAAAACGTACCCGTTGATGAGATTCCTGGGCTGCTGGCATCTGGCGAGTTGCAGATTGCTGACTATTTGGGTACGTACTTTGTTAGTATTAACAACCAGAAAGCGCCCTTTACGGATCCGCGTGTACGCAAGGCGTTTTTACTTGCCATTGACCGCAATTACATTGTGGAGCAGATAACCCGTACTGGCGAGAAGCCGGCGAGCGGCTTTGTTCCTTCGGGCCTGTATGACGCGGCTGGCGCGAGCAGTGATTTCCGTCAGACTGGCGGGGACTACTACAGCATTGCCAAGGATGATTATGCTAAAAACATTGCTGAAGCCCAGCGTCTTCTTGCCGAAGCTGGCTATCCCAATGGTCAGGGCTTTCCTGTGGTTGAGTATCTCTACAACACTGACGACCGGCATCGCGCCATTGGCGAAGCCTTGCAGGATATGTGGCGCACTGCGCTGAACGTAACCGTTACTCTGGGCAATCAGGACTGGGCCGTGTTCCTTGACACCCGCAAGAACGGCGACTATGTATTGGCGCGTGACGGCTGGATTGGCGACTACAATGATCCCATTAACTTCCTTGATATGTTCCTCACTGGCGGCGGCAACAACAACTCCCAGTACAAGAGTCCAGTGTTTGATGCGCTCATTGCGGAAGCAAAGGCCACGCCTGTTCAGACTGACCGTATGCGTTATCTTCATCAGGCAGAGGACCTTTTCCTGGCTGAGGATGCCGCGCTTGCGCCTATCTACTTCTATACCCAGCCTTACATGATTAACCCGAAACTGAGCGGTATGTATTACACGCCGCTTGGCTACTTCTTCTTCCAGAACGTGCAGATCGCGCCGTAACCACGCGTTATGCTCACGCCCCTGATCCTTGTTAAGGACAGGGGCGTTTTGTGTTGAATAAGTGTTAAACGCTATACTATGGATGCGGAAGGGGGCTGTTTTGATTTTTACCAGGGATACTCACTGGTAAAAAGTAGTTAAGATTTCTCTTGCTCAAACGAAAATAAAGATAGATAATCATTTCTATAAGGCTTTGTGTATTAAAAGTATCCCAGCAAGTCCCGTGAACAGGGATAAAGGAAGTTGTTATGTTTCGGAGTATATCAATACGAACTCGTATGATTGCGGTTGTCAGTATTTTATTGCTTTCAATAATCGGGCTTATCATTACGGTGTTCTTGACGGCGCGGTCGGTTACGCTTTTCGGCGGCAGTATCATGGTTCTGATGGGTCTGATACTAGGAGCTCTCAGCATTGTTACGGTACAGTCTATCACCAGTGTTTTGGAAGAGACGGTACAAGCGGCTGAAAAGCTGGCCTCCAGTTCCACTGGTAATCTGGACCTCCAGGTTTCTATTTCAGGGGATGATGAGCTTACGGTGTTACAGAAGGCTCTTGTACGTATAGCGGAGAAGCTCAAAGCTGGAAGTGTGAGTAGTTCTCAGGCTAAGGAGACGAAGGCTCTCTCTGTGGCAACTCGGAACGCTGGCGAGACGGTTAGAGAGTTTTCGGCACAGATTGAAAAGGCGACCCATGAGCTTCAGGAGCGCATAAGCAGTATTATAGTACATGCTGCAGAGGTACAGAGCGGGGGTAATACTCAGACCGACCGGATCAATGTCATAAAGGCATCTATGAAGCAGCGTGCCGGGATTATAGTACAGATTGCTCGAAGCGCGGAGACCGCGACGCAGAGAACCAGAGAGTCGGATATGCAAGTTGAAAGCGGTATACACCTGGCTCAGGAGTCGGGTAAAGCGATGCATGATTTGTACACTTTTACAGAAAGTCTCACTGGCAATATCAATAATTTAGGGGAACAGTCAAATAAGATCGGGGATATTATGAAGGTCATCACTGATATTGCCGATCAAATCAACCTGCTTGCGATGAATGCTTCTATTGAAGCTGCCCATGCTGGTGGAGATGCTGGACGTGGTTTTGCGGTTGTGGCTGGTGAAGTGCGCAAACTGGCGGAAAAGACTCGGGTTGCGGCGCGGGATGTGGAGAGCAACATCAAAGATATGCAGAATCTTGCCCAGACCAACATTGCCGGTATGGAAAAGGTTGTTGGTTCTATAGCTAAGGTAACGGAATTGTCTGAAAAAACCGCGAGTTCTCTGACTGCAGTCGGGGGACAGGTTAAGGAGACCCTGCTTGAGGTACAATCCATCGTGGAGTCGATAGAGGAACAGTCGAATTCCAGTAAGGCGGCTACAAACCTTGTGGATGAGGTGAGCGGTATTGCGGTGGATAACGTCAAACTGGCGACTCAAGTTGACGACAGCCTACAGGCTTTACTGGGTAAGGCAGGGGAGCTTTTGAAGCTGATATCTCATTTGCGGGTATAAAGGTTTTCGCTATAGAGCCTGTAGCGCTTGGTCGTTTTGACAAGTTCAGTGACCAAGCGCATGGTTGGAGCGCGGCAGTTTGTTGCCGCGCTTTTAGTCTGCTGGTTTCACTTTGAAGGCACGAGCCACTTTAAGAACGTCTGCACCCACTCGTCCCAGAACTTCCAGTTATGAACACCCGGGGCTTCGTGGAATTCGTAGCTGAACTGAGGGTGGTTTCTGAACCACGCGGCTGTTTCGCTTGCGTTCTCGTAGAGGAAGTCCTCTGAGCCGCAGCAGTGAAAGATTCGCGGCAGGGGCGCTCCTGATGTGATAGCGGCCTCTGCTTTGGCAAAGCCGTCGTATTCGGGATTGCCGAGCAGTTGATTGCGGTCTTCGACGCCGTATACAGCTAGATCACGAGATGCCTTGCCGGACTTGCGCGGGTTTATCACAGTACGTTTTCCCAGTTTCATGTTGAAATTGCCTGCGGAGAAACAGCCAATGGCAGAATACACATCAGGTCTGCCAAGACCCAGAGTAAGCGCTCCGTTGCCGCCCATTGAAAGTCCCGCAACATAGTTATCTTCCCGTTTGGACGAAATCGGGAAGAAGTCGCCCATGATACGAGGAAGCTCTTCGGTGAAAAAGTCGAAGTAACGCGGGCCGTGTACCATGTTGATATAGGCACTGAGGTGTGCTGCGGGCATGACCACCGCAAGGTTCATTGAGCTTACGTAACGCTCAATGGAGGTAAAGCGCGACCAGGTTGTGTGGTCGTCGCTTGCGCCGTGCAAGAGCCACAGCACTGGATACGCTGAGGTTGTTGTTGTTGTGCCTTCAACGCCAGCCCGATTCTGGGGGATAATCGCATGAGCTTGACAATGCATCCCCAATACTTCAGAAGAGAAATCTACTTCCATGAAAGCCATCAGAGAGCCTCCTTGTTAGCCGCGAGTGGGAGCCACTTGATAATGCGCTGGATGTTCCTATCCCAGTAGTCCCATTCGTGTGCGCCTGTTTCCTCGTGATAGGTGAGGTCAATGCGGTTTTTGAAACGGTCTCTGAACGCGATATTAACGTTATACAAAAAGTCCTCGGTTCCACAGGTCTGGTAGAAACGTGGCTGTGTTTTGCCGGAAGCGATGAGTTCTTCCATTTTATAGTGAATGTCATTAACACTACCCCGCATTTCATCCTCAGTGCCAAAGATGTTGAACCACGCGCTTTCGTTGTCCTTGTTACTGTTCTGGTACTCCCAGAGCGGGTCTGTGAGACCAGAGAGGCTTGCCACTGCGCTGAAGCGTTCTGGGCAGTTGACGCCGAGCTTTAACGCGCCAAAGCCGCCCATAGAGAGGCCCGCGACAAAGGTATGTTCCCGCTGAGTGGAAAGTCTGGGGAAGAACTCGTGGACAAGTCCGGGCAGTTCTTTGCTAAAGAATTGCCAGAAGTCGTAGCCATACTTCATGTCCGTGTAAAAGCCCAGGTCAGTGCCTGGCATGATGACTGCGAGTCCTTTTTCCAGTGCGTAGCGTTCGATGGACGTACGCCGCTGCCAGCCAGTGTGATCATCGCTCCAGCCGTGGAGCAGATACAGTACGGGAACGTATCCGCGGCCATCTCTGGCCTGAGCGTCATTCCCATTGGCGCGTTGAGGCAGAATCACATCAATGGTTCTCTGCATTCCCAGCGTGTCTGAATAAAAATGAGCGTGAATAAGCGCCATGTTTCCTCCTTTTCTGAGAGTAAAAGGGATCGTTGATTTGAGCAAGTCCCATAGAACTGCTGTCAGGCGTTCTTTGAGTCTCGTTTTTGAGTCTAGTTTTTAAGAGCAGTTCCGGGTATGCTATCAGGCGTTATGTTTCCGCTGTTAAAAAAGACTGGTCTTTTTATCATTTTGGCGATTACGCTTATCCTGCTCAATTCCTGCACTAAACTGCTGGGCTGGGGAATTCTCTTATGGGCATCAGAAGAACCGGCGATTCCTTCGGGAACCGTGTTGCCAGTATATATTAAGTCAAACCTCAACAAAACGTGGGTCGCTGGTATCCCTGAACAGTATCGCAGTGTCTCATCTGCCATGGACAAGTTTGAGATTCCGCTGCCTTTGCTGGAACTGGTAGGTTCGCGGTCGGCTGCAGAGAAACGCGCTGATGAGTTTGCAAGCATAGCCCGAGTCTATGCTGAAATATTGCAGGATGGGCTTCCGATCAGGCAGAGTCCTGATAATGTGGCGCGGCGGGTATATCGGCTTAAAATGGGTGAAATCATCAAGCCCTTGTCTAAGGTTGAGGGGCAAGCGCCCATCAGCGCTTCTGGGGAATCGCTTGCCGGCGAGTGGTATCAGGTGATGACTGAGGATGGAACCACTGGCTACTGTTTTTCGCTTCGTCTGCGGCTTTTCGAGCATACTGGTGGGCCGCTTTCAGTGACCAAAACTGATAACGACGATGATGATCCTGATCTTGATCGCCTGCTTCTGCGTACCTGGTCCCCGGAGTCTTACTCAATCATGGTGAATTCCAAGCGGATAAACGTCGAGGAGCTTGCAAAGCATTGGGAGTTTATGCCGGGCATTGATACGGGGATTGCCCGCATATACCTGTCCAATATAGATAGAAGTTTTACGTACACCGGCATCCACGCTGAGGGAGCGCGCACGTGGCGTTTTGAGGGCAGCCGCCTTCGCATAAGCCTGCGTTCAGATACGACGCTTGCAGTTCAGTATTACGATGACGGCGGGGCTTTGAAAACAGAGCTGTTTGTAGCCCTTGCCTCTGATATAGACGACCTTATTATGCAGGAACTTACCCGGCGGGACGAGTTGTTTTATAACCTGTACAACACCGGGCCGATGTTCAGTAGTACCAACTATGGCCTGCTTTCATTCTCTGAGGACGGGCGTTTCACGTGGTCAGGCTACCGGCTTTTGGTGCCGCAGGTGATCAGCCCCCTAGCCTTAGGAACTGGTACTATCAATATGGGTGTTTTTCTGGGATCGGCTGTGTCGAGTTTGTATGATGGCGCATTTGCCCTTAACTTTGAGGAAACGGGAGACAGAACCAGAGCAGTGTACTTCATGTATACGCTTGAAAGCCAGGGTATGCGTATTGAGTATGTACCGTCAAGCAGTATGGATGGGCTTGTTGTTGCGCGGCGTGCCAGTTCGCCTACGGTGATCTACTTCTTCAAGACAGTTACTCTCGAACAGTCTTCGGTAGACTTGCCGTTGTCGGACTTCCTTTATGAGCAGACGCCATCTGCTGATACACCGCTGTTTTACGAGCTGCCATCGTTCGATGTGCCGTCGCTTGATTTACCAGTGCCTGAGCAGCAGTTTGATAGGCCGCTTGATGAACCCCAGTTTGATGAGTCGTGGCGTGACGAGCCGCCGCGTAATGAACCTCAGTTATTTGACTTCAACCCCCGGGCATTAACGCCGGAGGATACGCTGTCAAATGATTTTCTTTTTGATTTTTAAGAGATTGTTACACTATGGCTTTTGTTCAATTTTCGAAAGTATCCCTGGCGTTTGGAGATCGAGATTTGCTAAAAGAGGTGAGTCTCAACCTGAGCACTGGTTCTAGAGCAGCTCTGACCGGTGTAAATGGTTCAGGGAAAACAACACTCATGCAGGTGATCGCTGGCAAACGCGCTGCTGATTCTGGGGAGCGGGCTGTTGAAAAGGCCTGCCGTGTGTCCTACCTTCCTCAGTCCGGCATTGTTCACTATGGCAAAACCCTGCGCGACGAGGCAGAGACTGCCTACGCGGAGATACATGCCCTGCTTGCGCGGCTTGAAGACATAGGCGGACAACTGCAAAGCGCTGATGAGCGCCGCGCTGCGCCTCTGCTTGAGGAATACCACCGACTCGAAGAGCGCGTGGAGACTTCCGGCTATTACACGCGGGAAGCAAGTGTCAGCATGGTGCTTACGGGCCTGGGCTTTTCAAGCGAGGACTTCAAGCGGCCCACCGAGGAGTTTTCCGGCGGCTGGCAGATGAGGATCGCCCTTGCCAAAGTACTGCTCGAAAACCCTGACATACTTCTGCTTGATGAGCCGACCAACTACCTTGATATTGAGGCAAGAGTGTGGCTTGAAGACTGGCTCCGTGGGTTCAGCGGCGGTTATCTACTCGTCTCCCACGACCGCTACTTCCTTGATATCTGCGTGAACGAGGTGTACGAGCTTTTCCAGGGGAACCTCAAACGCTATATTGGAAACTACACCGCGTATCAGCAGGTACGTCAGGTTGAAATCGAAAGTCTGATGAAGCGTTATGCTGAACAGCAAGAAGAGATTGCCAAGTCTGAAGACCTGATTCGCCGTTTCCGGTATAAGGCAAGCAAAGCTGCTATGGTGCAGGAACGCGTAAAACGCCTTGAGAAGATAGAGCGCATTGAGATACCCGAATCGCTCAAGAGGATCAGCATAAGTTTCCCGCCGCCGCCCCATGCAGGCCGAATCGCCCTTACGCTGGATAAAGTCGGGAAAAGCTATGGCGAGCGCCGTGTGTTATCAGGTCTGGACCTCACGCTTGAAAGCGGTGAAAAGCTAGTAGTGGTGGGCAGAAACGGCGCGGGTAAAACCACGCTCCTGCGCATACTTGCCAATATCGACATCAATCACGAAGGCGGCCTACGTTATGGCGCTGGCATTGTAGCTGGTTACTTTTCGCAGGACGCAGCTGAGACCCTTACCGGGCCAGAATCAGTACTAGATTTCATGGAGACCGATGCTTCAATCACGCTGATTCCCCGCATACGAGATATGCTGGGTGCGTTTCTATTCCGGGGCGATGATGTGTACAAGAGCCTATCCGTACTTTCAGGCGGGGAAAAGAGCCGCCTTGCCCTTTTGAAAATGCTCCTCAAACCCATGAACCTCATTATTCTGGACGAACCAACCAACCACCTTGATCTTCAATCCAAAGACATTTTGCTTGACACCCTCCGTGCCTATACTGGAACCATTGTGTTCGTATCTCACGACCGTGCCTTCATGGAGGCGCTTTCCACCAAAACCCTAGAGCTTTCTCCCCTTGGCCCGCGCCTTTTTTACGGCAACTATGCCTATTATCTGGATCGTGTAACAAGGTCAAGCGCAACTGGGTTGAGCGACAAAGGAGAGGATGCCGCCAGTCCTGACACTCAAACAGTACGGAAGGCCGTGGTCGGACGGGAAGCAGGGAAACAGCGACAGACCTTACTAAAGCGGCTTGAGCGACAAGAGGCGGAAATCCTCACCCAGGTTGAGCAACTGGAAACCGAAAAGGCGCGACTTGAGGTTGAGCTTGCGCGGCCAGACGTATACTCAAGCGGGGAAAAGGCCAGAGCGGTGAAGGCGCGGCTTGACCAAACCACCACGCGCCTTGAGGCGAAAACCGCTGAGTGGGAAGCGAAAACCGCTGAACTGGAGACAGTGCGAAACAGTGTCTGAAATCCTTACGCATTACGAAAAGTAGTTGTCGTATCTGAACACAAGTGTATGCTAAGACTGAACACAAGTGTATGCTAAGACTGAACACAAGTGTATGCTAAGACTGAACACAAGTGTATGCTAAGACTGAACACAAGTGTATGCTAAGACTG
>JAIRYV010000069.1 GCA_031267685.1 Treponema sp. | reverse complement strand
ATATCTCAATGAAGAGTCGTACAACTCTCAGAAAAGAGATGTACATATCTCAATGAAGAGATGTACATATCTCAATGAAGAGTCGTACAACTCTCAGAAAAGAGATGTACATATCTCACTATGAGTATGACTGAAAACATATCTTATAAAGATAAAGGTCCATGACCAGGGTCTCAAGATCAGCGCCACCCTGCCGAATCCGCATATCAAACTCCGCCGTGAGCGCAAGACAAAGCTCAGCCGCTCCTGCCCCATAGCGACGAAAGGCACTCTCATAGTCTTTACGCATCTTAGGTGAGGCAAACCCGGCCTTCCTAAACTCTAAATCACTCAGGTTTCCCGCTTCCACAACAGTAGTGTAGTCCCGTAAACGCTTGAAACACCAGGTCAAACCCGCAAAAATGGCAATAGGCGACTCTTTGGCAAGCAATAGCGTATGCAGAATTTCAAGACTTTTGGAAAAATCTCTGGCAGCAATGCGGGAAAATAAGGTAAAAGTGGACTCCTCCCGCGTGTGGGAAAGCCACTTCTCAATGTCTTCCGCACCTACAGGCTTGTTTTTACTCAAAAACCGCATAAGCCGCTCACATTCCTGCCGCAGCGCACTCGTGTTGTTCTCTACTAGTTCGAGAATCGTCTCAATACCATCAGCACGGATCGTGAAGCCAGCACGTTTGAAAAATGTGGTGAGCCATTCCTGCTTGCGATTATCAAACATTTCCCAAAACACTTTTTTCCCCGCTGAGGGAGCCGCTGCTTCCAGCGCTCTGGCAAGGCTCGTGGTGTCAGACACCAGAATAAGAGTGGTATTGTCCTGCGGGTTCTTCATATAGGCGCCAAGCAGGTCAACCTCATCCTTTTTCTTGATCAGCTCGGCGCTCTTTATGAACACCAGTCGCGTATCAGCAAACAAAGAGCCGTTCTGGAGGAAAGCTACCATCTCAGCTATGGCTGTTTCACCAGCATAAAACGATGTTTCCTCACGCCCTTTGCCTAGTTGCTGTCGTATTTCGTCAATCGCGTCCTGTTTCTCGCCGAGTTCCGGCCCCAGAAAGAGGAGACTGCTTCCTTTTGCCACGTTTACTCCTAATTCAGTTTCAGAATCACTATGCTCCGCCAGTGGTGAGGTTTGTAAGTAAGATAGCCTTTTCGCCGGAGCGCATCCACATGATCCTGTGCGCCTTGGATCGTAATGTCAAAATGCTGGCTTATTTCCCGAATAACCGGCGCGATCGAGTGGGTATTGATATACTCCGCAATAAACATTAACACTTCTTTTTGCCGAGGGGTAAGTATCCGCACGTCTTTCTCCTAAGTCTTTATTTTATACTTTCGTAACTTTGCGTGGAGGTTACTGGGATAAATGCCAATGGCCTCCGCTGTTTTGCTTATAATACCATCATGTTTGGTAAATTGATACTGTAAATAGTTCTTTTCGAAGGCTTCTTTTGCCTCATTATACGTTAAATCCATAAAAGATGGAAGGGATTCCAGTTTCTCAGCGCTGTTTGTCTTTGACAAGAGCGCGGTGATTGCCTCCACGCCAACACGCTTGCCAGCGTGCAGCACTACAATACGCTCGGCCAGATTCCGCAGCTCCCGTATATTGCCCGGCCAGTCATAGCTGCTGAGAAGCTGTGCAGTACTGGCATCGAATTCACACGTTGTCTTACCCAGTTCCTTGAGGAAATGCGACAAAAGTAGCGGTATATCTTCCCGACGTTCCCGCAATGAGGGCATATGAATGGGAATTACGTTTAGCCGGAAAAACAGGTCTTGCCGGAACCGGCCTTCCTCACACTCCTGCTCAAGGTTTTTATTAGTGGCAGCCACAATGCGCGTGTCAATGTCAATAGGTTTTTCTCCGCCAAGGCGCTGAACCTTTTGTTCCTGAATTGCGCGAAGCACTTTTGCCTGCGCTGCAAGGGACATATCCCCGATTTCGTCAAGGAAAAGCGTGCCGCCATCAGCTGCCTCAAAACGCCCCTTGCGGGCAGAAACTGCATCAGTGAAAGCGCCTTTTTCATGACCAAACAATTCGTTCTCAATGAGCGTGTCTGGAATGGCAGCACAGTTCACTTCAACAAACGCCTTGTTTTGGCGCGAAGAAAGCCGGTGTATGGCACGTGCCACAAGTTCCTTCCCGGTTCCGTTCTCGCCAGTGATGAGGATGCGGGCATCGCTTGCCGCTGCCTGACTAATGAGGTCGCGTACCCGCTGGATTCCCTCAGTAGCGCCGATGATTCTGTCCTGTTCTTTGATACTGTTTTTCTTGAGTATTTGGTTTTCTTTTTTGAGATTCTGTATAGTAAGTGCGTTTCGACACACGGTAAGCACCTTATCAAGCGAAAGTGGCTTTTCAAGAAAGTCAAAGGCGCCCAGCTTCACAGCGCGCACTGCCATATCCACATTGGCGTGGCCTGAAATCATAACTATCTCAATCTGCGGAAATTCGCTGCGTAGTTTTTCAAGCGCGGTCAGGCCACCCATCTTTGGTAACAGTACATCAAGAAAGATCACGTCAATGAGTTCATGGTTGAGCAGTTCAATGCCAGCTATTGCGTGTTCGGCACTGAAAACCTTGTAGCCCTCATCCTCAAGGATTGCAGCAAGGCTTGTCCTGATACCCCACTCATCATCAATAATCAAAATCGCGTTCATACTTTCTCCTTAATCCAGCTGACTGGTGTCTGACACCTCTGCTTCCGACGCAATAGGCAAATCAATAAAAAACGTGGCTCCTACGTCCAAGTCTGAGTGAAACCAGATATTCCCACCATGCTCATTCACAATGCGCTCGACAATGGGAAGCCCTAGACCAGTCCCCGATTCCTTTGTGGTGAAATAAGGCGTGAATACGCGGGACTTTTCATCCGGTGGAATGCCTTTGCCTGTATCCCGAATGCTGATTCGACAATACTGGCTGTCGCGCTTTCTCACTGTATCGGTTCTGATTTCAATAAGACCTTCTCCACTCATTGCGTCAATTGCGTTGATAATGAGGTTTGTAAGTACCTGCGAAAGTCGGTGTCGGTCAAGCTTCACGGCAACACTCGCGTTAATATGCTCAATGTTAAACAATATATTGGGATGAGAACTTTTGTACGGAACAACGGTTCTCTTCACTAGTTCCTGCACTCGCGTCCATGAAAGCGATGGTTCCATAGGCCGGGAAAGCGTCCTGAACTCATTGAGCAGAGTCGAAAGCCCCTCGGTTTCCTGAATAATGGCAAGCATGGAGTTTTCGAGGATTTCACCAATGCGCTCAGGGGTATTGTGCCAGCGCCTCAGTACCCGCTCGGCAGAGAGCTTTATTGGCGTAAGCGGGTTCTTTATCTCATGGGCAAGCTGCTGAGCCATGGTCTGCCAGATGGAAATCTTCTCAACCTTCATAAGCATTGCCTGTGAACGTTCCAGTTCCCGTACCATCGTGTTAAACGAATGAACCAGAAGTCCCAGCTCATCGCTCCGCCGCGTAATGATATGAATCGAGAAATCGCCGCCTGCAACCCGCCGTGTGGCGTCAACCAGATCAACGAGCGGCTGACTCACCCGTCGTGCAAAACTAATGGCAATGATGAGAGTCATAATCAGGGTAGGAAAGAAAAAGGCGCCGTAATAGAAGAGGAGCAGGGCATCCATGTTGAGACGTAGTGAATTGATAACGTCAAATCGCTCCTTCTCATTGGCGAAACTTTGTATTGCCTCATCAAAACCTGTTCCCAGATGGCATGTTATCAAGCGAACTTGGCTGCGCTCGCTCGAAAGCGCGTAGCGAATCACGTCAACATCACGCGGCATCTCCCGTGTGGCGAAGCCCTGCCACACGGACGACGGTGTTTCAAGCGCATGGGCCTTGTCTCCGACAAAACGCACACTTGTCCAATCCCCGTCTTCCCCTAACACAAAATCCTGTGCGGCAACAACATCAGGGGGAAAGCTGTCAAAATCCCCTTTCATTCGGTTCTGAATATGGAACTCAAACTGCTCAAGACGCAGGGAGTAGGAATCCAAAGCAAAGCCTTGTGCATACGTCATAGCAGCTTCAATGTTAATGCTTTTCCAGAAACGCAGGATCTCATTTACGGAAAGGTTAGTTATAAACGCAAACGGGAATACTGCAAATACCACAATGGTAGTGAAGTACACAAGCAGTCGCGTTTGAAACTGACTCCCCATCCGTCTGCTGCGGAAGTCTCTAAACAGGCTAAGAATGGATATAACCAAAAAGATGAGCAGCACTGCTAGAATCGTCAGGAAGATAACGATAAGCCAGTCGCTATCCACAAGCTCGCCGGGCTGCAATAGCTCAGTGAAGAAAATGCGGGATAGGAAAATGCTGAGGACACTGAGCAAAAGGTAGATAAGTATGAGTGCCCGGATATCCAGCAGAGAAGATTGGGTATTGGTTCTTAACGTGTTTGCCATTGCACCTTTCCTGTCAAAGGGAGTGGAACTTTGTTCCTAGACCAATTCATTGTATCGTCATTGGTATGGATTAGGGAACTGCTAATTTCATTACATTTATCCTGTGTCATAAAGCCCTTGTCTTGTCTTTTGGTAAAAACTCAGTGGTTTTTTCTCATGCTCCTGCATCTCTCTAAAAAAACTCGCTGTCATTTTTCCTATAATGGAGTATACTTTTATTACTAAACTAAAAAGGGGTATTTTATAACCATGATTTTTAACCCTGAATACGAGTGTATGGACGAGACGGCGCGGAAGAAGCTCCAGCTTGCCCGTCTGAAGAATCTTGTGGAAGCGCTCTATGAGGCGGTTCCATTCTACCGGCAACGGATTGATGAGAAGGGGCTGAGGCCCCGCGACATTCATTCTCTTGAGGACATTGCTCTTTTGCCCTTCACCACAAAGGACGATCTGCGCGATACCTTCCCTTATGGTCTGCTGGCCTGTCCGCAGGCGGAGATTGAGGAGATTCACATGTCGTCTGGCACGACTGGGGTGCCGGTGGTGGATGCCTATACCAACAAAGACCTTGAAATCTGGGGCGAGGTGATGGCGCGAACTCTTGCGGGCGCGGGTGGTACGCGCAACGACACAGTGCAGAACTGTTATGGCTATGGCCTTTTCACGGGCGGGCTTGGCGCGCACTATGGGGCAAAGAAGCTGGGGGCAAACGTGATCCCCATGTCGGCTGGGAATACGGAGCGCCAGCTTATGGTGATGCGGTCGTTTGGTTCAACCATTCTCACCTGCACTCCGTCTTATGCGCTCTTCATGGCTGAGGAAGCTGAGGAAGCGGGCATTGATCTCAAAAAGCTTCCTATAAGCAAGGGCTGCTTTGGAGCGGAGCCGTGGAGCGAGAATATGCGCCGTGAGATTGAGGAGCGTTACGGCATGAACGCCTATGACATCTATGGTCTCACCGAGATCATAGGGCCGGGTGTGGCGTTTGAGTGCGAGGCCAAAAATGGCTTGCATATTAACGAAGACCTTTTTTACCCGGAAATCATTGATCCAGAAACCGGCAAGCCGCTTCCTGATGGTGAAAAGGGTGAGCTCGTCTTCACCACGCTTACCAAAGAAGGTACGCCGCTCCTCCGCTATCGGACGCGGGATGTTACCTTTTTACGGCGCGACCAGTGTTCCTGTGGCAGAACAACAGTGCGCATGAACCGGCTCTTTGGCCGCACTGACGATATGCTTATCATTCGGGGTGTCAATGTATTCCCCAGCCAGATCGAGCAGGCGCTCATTGATATCGAGGGTACTGATCCGCATTATCTCATCATTGTGAGTCGCGGGCCAGCGCATCTTGATGAGGTTGAGCTACAGGTTGAGGTGAAGAGGGAAGTTTTCAGTGATGAAACCCGCAATCTTGAGGAATTGCGGCGGAAGGTTGAGAATGTGATGAAGTCGAAGCTCATGATCGGGGTTAAGGTTAAACTTGTGGAACCCAAGACCATTGAGCGGTCTATGGGTAAATCCAAGCGGGTGATTGATAACCGCAAGATATAGGGGGAAACATGGCGATACAGCAGATATCGGTATTTCTGGAGAACAATGCGGGGCGGCTTGGCGAAGTTACGCGGATTTTGGCGAGTGCGGGGGTGAATATGCGTGCCATCAGTATCGCGGATACGGCTGACTTTGGTATTCTGCGGCTTATTGTCAACGATAATGGCAAAGCGATCCAGGCTCTGAGCAACGCGGGCTTTACCTCACGGGAAACAAGTGTGGCGGCTGTTGAGATTGAGGACTTGCCAGGCAGTCTTGCGCGGGTACTGGAGTTGTTCCAAAAGGCAGAGGTAAACATCGAATACCTCTATGCTTCGCTTGAGGGGAAGGCTGGGAAGGCGGTGGTGTTTTTCAAACTTGCGGATCACGAGAATGGCCTTGAGATTCTTCGGAGAAACGGTCTTTCAACGGTTGATTCGTTCTAGCAGCAATAGGGGGTAAACATGAAAATCTTGATGGCCGCGAGTGAGGCGGTTCCTTTTGCTAAGACTGGCGGTCTGGCTGACGTGGTTTCTGCGCTGTCTCTCGCGCTGGCGAAGCTTGGGCATGAGGTCCGAATCGCGCTTCCCCGTTACTACAGCATTGATCGCGGGCAACTTACCCAGATTGAAGGTCCTTTGGGAGTGCCGATGGGAGGGCGGGAAGAGTGGAGCGCGATATACACTACTGAACTTCCGGGTTCAATTAAGAAAAACCCTGTTCAGGTGTACTTTATTGATCATGAGCAGTTTTTTGGTCGTGACGGCATCTATGGTGTTCCGTGGGAGCCGGATTTTCTGGATAACCCCCGGCGCTTCACGTTTCTTTCCCGTGCCGTGTTTCAGCTTTGCCGGAAGCTCAACTGGTATCCTGATGTGCTTCACGCGCATGACTGGCCTACGGCTCTTGTGCCGGTTTTTTTGAAGTACAGGGAAAAAAGCGAGGGCTTTGTCAACACGGTTTCAGCGCTCACGATCCATAATCTGGGGTATCAGGGCATCTATAACAAGGACAATTTCTTTTATACCAATCTTGGCTGGGATGTGTTCTACAACACGGGCTTTGATGACTGGAATATGATGAACTTGCTCAAGGCTGGCCTGAACAGCGCGGACAAGATCAACACGGTGTCTCCTAACTATGCGCGGGAGACTCAGACCCAGACCCACGGTTTTCGCCTTGATGGAGTGCTTCGTTACCGGAGCGTCGACTACACTGGCATCCTCAACGGTATAGATACTGAAGTTTGGAATCCTCAGAGCGACAAGTTTATCCCGGCGAACTACAGCGCTGGGGATATGAGTGGCAAGGCAAAGGTTAAAGCAGTCTTGCAGAAGGAATTCGGCCTTCCTGTGGAGCCGGACATTCCTCTTGTCGGCATGGTAACGCGGCTTACTGAACAGAAGGGTGTGGGCGAAGTTTTTGGGCCTGCTTATGGCTCGGCTTGGTCTATTTGCCGTGATATGCGTATCCAGTTCGTGCTTCTTGGTTCTGGCGAGGCATGGTGCGAGAACGAAATCAAGAGTCTTTCATCTCGTCTGCCGAACTTTAAGGCGCAGATTGGCTATTCGGAGAAGATTAGCCACCTCATTGAGGCGGGGAGTGATTTTTTCCTCATGCCGAGCCGCTACGAACCGAGTGGCTTGAACCAGATGTACTCACTCACCTATGGGACTCTGCCTATTGTGCGGAACACTGGCGGGCTTGCGGATACAGTGCAGAACTTCAATCAGGAGACTGGCGCTGGTACTGGCTTTATGTTCGACGACCTCACCCCCTCAGCCATCTACAACACGGTTGGCTGGGCAGTCTGGGCTTACTACAACAAGCGTTCCCAGATTGAGGCTATGCGTCTTAGGGGCATGAAGCAGAATTTCTCGTGGGAAAGCTCCGCACAGCAATACATAGCCATGTACGAACAGGCACTCAACACAGACGCTTTGCGCCAGTAAGAGGCTCCCAGGCGCTATAACAGAAACAGAGGGCCGTGAGGCTTGTTAAGTCTCACGGCCCTCTGTTCTAGGCGTTAAGCTACACGCTTCATTACGGTGTTACACCGCCAACGATGTTTAGGCGACCATCGGTGTAGGGAATAAGTGGCCAGCCTTGATCTTTGATGTACTGAATACTTTCAGTTATGACAAAACTGAGTAAGAGGGATGCATTCACGTGATCAATGGTTTTGGACTTAATGTCATAGCTATCGCCGCCGCCAAAAAGATAATCATTGGTAACATAGGTGTAGATACGCTCTGGATTCACCGGTGCACCGCCGATGGTGAGGCTCACAAGCTTGCCTGTCCCGCTTGTGTAGTCAATGGTATAACGTACATCTTCAGACGCCTGGGCAAAGCCGCCAGCTCCCTGGGGAATCGAGGCGATATGCTCAAAGAGCTTAATCACATCGGAGCCTTTCATGGTTCCCTTGAAGAGGTAGTTTTCAAACGGGAGGATCGTGAGAATCTGTTCCTGAGTAATGGGGCCAGCCGGAAGCGCCGCACGAATGTTACCGCCATTATGGAAAGCAAAGTCAACATGCTGATTATAGGCGATGCGGAAGTACCATGCACTGGCGTCAGCGATGGCGTCGCCCAGGGACGTTTCCTGATAGCGAGGAAGCCGGTTTCCAAATTCAAATGTGCCTTCAGCTTGACCGATTACGACTTTGAAAGAAGCGTTTGCCTGCTCAATGTAAGAGGCGAGCATTGCCGTGATTTCCGAGTCCGGGCCAATGATCTGGACAGGCTTCCATTCAAATTTAACGAGCTTCTTGTCCTGTATAGACAGTTTTCCCTCTCCGAGATACTTTCCAAACTCATTGGCGGTAACGATATAGGTATCACCAGCCTTGAGAGGGGTCTCAAACAGAGAATGGGAGTGTCCATCCACAATGATATCAATGCCGGGGACTGCGGCTGCCAAATCTGGCGAAGTAACATGATCCGGCGCTTCTTTCACATCGCCAATGTGAGTAAGGCCGATAACAATATCAACCTGTTCCTGATTCCGTAGGATATCCACCATTTCCTTTGCCGCGTCAATCTCGTTGATGAAGATCAGACTCCGGTCAGGACTGGCTATGGTCAGGGTGCGAAGTGTGGTAATACCGAAAATCCCTACCTTGAACCCATCATATTCCTTGACAAGGTACGGATCACTCAGGTACTGCCCATCTGCGGTCTTAATATTCGAGGTGATAATCGGGAATTCGACGAGCTGACCTTGTCTAAGAAGTTTGTCCATACTGCCGTCAAATTCATGGTTTCCCAATATACCTGCATCATACTTCAGCATGTTGTAGGCTCGGAGGTCAGGTTCTGCGGCAAACATATTGGAAAGAGCGCTACCAGTGTTGACGTCACCCGCATCCAATAGGAGAACCTGGGAATTGGTGTTTCTAACGATGTTGATGTACGAGGCTCGCGTGGCAAGCCCACCCAAACCACCTGTCGGCAGTATAGCGCCATGGTGATCATTGGTATGAAGCAAGACCAGTTCATAGATCGGGCTTACCTGAGCGACCGGAAGCGGGATTGGAGCTGGAGTTGGCGCAACTGGAGCTGGTGGCGGTTGGAGCGCCAACCATCGTTGTTGCTGAAGTTCGTCAACCTCCGCCTCGGTCATCGGCATAGCAAACAGGGGCAAACTTACCAAGCACAGCAAAACCGCGGCTGATAATAACGAAGTAATACGCTTCATATTGAAGAATCCTCCCTATAAAAAAAATCACGAAGGCTTTTAAGCCTTCGTGATCATAATACATTGGTTATTATTTTACAATAGGAATGCGGGGATTATTGGAATCGTAGTAGGGACCCAACGGCAAGCGACTCTCATCAAAGAACTTAACAATATCGATCAGCAGCTCTGACAGTGAATAGGTAATTGGCCGTGTCTCCACCTTCACTGCATCAAGATTATAAGCTTTGTACAGCTCATCAGTCGTAACAAAGGTGTAAGAGAAATTTTCAATAACCGGAATCTGATCGAGAAGCACTTCCACTTTACCAGTTCCATCAACGGTATACTTTACCTTATCAGATACCTGCACAAAATCCGCGGTTCCCCGCTGTTTAGCCGCAATCTGTTCAAAGAGCTTGATTACATCAGAGCCATGGATGCTTGCCCAGACGAGTTTAACGGGAGTATCCCCAACGACAGCCTTAACATCTGCCTCAGTAATATGACCTACAGGCAGACCCTTCTGAACAATACCGCCATTAATAAAAGCGAAGTCAACCTTCCACGGCGCTGGCGGAGGTATAGGAGCAGGGCTAAATTGCACATAGTAAGCAAGCGCATCAGCAAGCGCGTCTCCCAGCGCAGTCTCTTTATTAAGAATATCTGTAGCGGGGAAACCATCACCCACTAATGTGGCAATCGGAGGGGGAGGAGGAGGGGGAGGGGGATCAACAGGAGGTATCTCTGCGGTAGTTGGTGTAACTGATGGTGTACTAGTAGCTGGTGTCTCAGGAACATTTATTGCTTTCTCAAGCCGGGCAATCAATACCTCGAGTTCAGCCAGCGCCTCTTCATATCGGCGAGCCAAAGGATCAGCGCCAGCAGCAATGCCACTCAACGTATCCGCCGCGTCTTCATACCGACGAGCCAAAGGATCAGCGCCAGAAGCAATGCCACTCAGCGTGTTCGCCGCATCTTCATACTGACGAGCTAAAGGATCAGCGCCAGAAGCAATACGACTCAAGGTGTTCGCCGCATCGGTAAACTGATCTGCAAGGGCGGGAGCACCAGCAGCGATACCACTCAGCGTGTTCGTCGCGTCGGTAAACTGATCTGCAAGTCCAGGTGCGCCAGCAGCAATGCCACTCAGCGTGTTCGCCGCATCTTCATACCGACGAGCTAAAGGATCAGCACCAGCAGCAATGCTGCTCAGCGTGTTCGCCGCATCGGTAAACTGATCTGCAAGGGCAGGAGCATTGTTGGCAATACCGCTCAGGGAATTCGTCGCGTCGGTAAACTGATCTGCAAGCCCAGGTGCGTTAGCAGCAATGCCACTCAAGGTATTTGCCGCTGAAGTCATCTGATCAGCCAAGGCGGGAGCGCCAGCAGCAATGCCACTCAGCGTATCCGTCGCGTCTTCATACCGACGAGCCAAAGGATCAGCGCCAGCAGCAATGCTACTCAGCGTGTTCGTCGCATCGGTCAGCTGATCTGCCAAAGCGGGAGCACCAGCAGCAATACTGCTCAACGTGTCCGTCACCTCAACCACACTCGCTTGAGCGGGCGGAGCGGGCTGCGGCGCCTGAGCTTGATACTGCTGTACAAGAGTAGCAAGCTCAGCTTCCGATATTGGCCGCGCGAACAGGGGAATACTTACCAGACACAATAGAAATGCGACTGATAGTAACGAAGCAAAACGTTTCATGTGACGTCCTCCATAATGGATAAGATTATTAGTCGGTAGGGATTATACAATAAAAGAAATCGTTTGTCTCTACCTCTTTTCATTGATTATACCACATCAACAAAAGAATGTGAAAAAAACTAACACTTTTTTGACGACTCTCTAGCATTCACCCTCCCAGATTCCATAGCAATCAGGCTACAACCAGATCCGCGCTTATCGCCCCAATATGCCGATTCAGGTCTTCCACTTTCATAATGATCTGAACCCCACGCGCACCAGCACTGATACTTATACTATCGAACAATTCAGCGGTTTTGTCAATATAAGTAGGGAACAATTTTTTCATACCAATGGGCGAACAGCCACCTCGAATATAACCACTTACTATGGACAGCTCCTTCATTGGGATAAGCTCAACCTTTTTCTCTCCACTGACTCGGGCTACTTTTTTGAGATCAAGCTCTTTCGCCACAGGGCTACAGCAGACCATGTACGCGCCGGAAGCGCCACGCAACACTAGGGTCTTGAAGACCCGTTCCACAGGCATATTGAGCATCCGGGCAGCATGGATACCGGAAAGATCACTTTCATCAACCTCGTACTCGGCGGTTGAATACTGAATCCCCGTGGCGTCTAAAAGACGTATAGCGTTTGTCTTTTGCATAGTCTTGCCTCTTGCCTAAACTGCTTTCACTTTCCCGCTCAAGTTTCTTCTATAACGGTGCTTACCAAGATCACTGTAAAACCCCTGTTTCAGATAAAGGGGCTTGTCAATCTATCTATCTAGCGTCTACCCAAAATAAAGTGGCTCTCCCATTGGAAGAACCACTTTATACAGTAGAGCTGTTTCTAAGCGTGAGAGCAAGACCTTAGCCGGCTTACCCCTGTATGGCGGCAACTCTGGTCTTCAACGCCTTTGTCCAGTTTGCCTTCTCCGTATCCTTATAGTCGTCAAGCGCGGAAGCCGGAACATAGACCGTAGTGGAGGCATTGAATACTTGCGTTCCCCCTAATTCAGGCGGCTCGCTTCCCAGAGTAATGGAAGTAAATGAGCTATCTATGCCAGTCTGAAACGCATTATTACCTATAAGAGTAACTTGCGATACGGACATTGGGGTAAGATTGCTGCATCCTCTGAATGCGCTGGCGCCAATCGTCTCTACTTCTGGCAATAAGATAAATGGCAGGGCTGAACAACCAGAGAAGGCATATTTACCCAGAGTTTTCACCTTGGGGAGACACACACTCGTGAGAGCGGGGCATTTGGCAAACGCACCGGTTGAGGTATCCTTTCCATCATTAATAACCAGTACACCCGGCATATCTATCGATTTCAGATTTTCCAGACTACTGAAAGCGGCTGCTGCTATGGTTTTTACTGACTCAGGCAGCTTTATGGAGATGATGTTCGCCTTGTTGGGCGCTTTGTTGAGCATTATGCTCGGTATACTCTCGCCGAAACACTCTGAGAGATCGAGGTCTACAAAACGGCGCAACGCCTCATACAAACTCTTGAGTACAGCCTCATTCGACAGATCAAGGCCAGTGAGCTTCACCCAATAAGGATTCTCAGCACTGTTTTCCATTAAGTTTTCGAGGTAGATAAGCAGTTCCTCAATCGGTTTAAGTTCAGGCGCGCTCTGATTCTCGCCTGATGTCGGCATATCAGGCGTTGTCGGCGTCGCTGGCGTGTCGGGCGTCGCTGGCATATCAGGCGTCGTCGGTATGTCGGGCGTCGCTGGCGTGTCAGGCGTTGTCGGTGTGTCGGGCGTTGTCGGTGTGTCAGGCGTCGTCGGCGTCGCTGGCGTGTCAGGCGTCGTCGGCTGTGAGATGGGCGGCGACTCGTCCACAGAATCGCCAATCGGCTGTTGACAGGAAACCAGCAGCAGTAACAGGCTACTGGCAAAGGCGACGCACAGCACGCTCACACAGGAAAAACTAATAGGGGTGAAGAGACGTACATGTTTCTTTGTCATAAAAAACTCCTCAGTTTGTTGTAATTGCGGAACACAAGTTCCACCCCTATTAGGCTATACAGTGCAGGATTTGCTTTGGTTTCCAGAAAAAAAAGCCGCCAGAACAATTAATTTGCTCCAGCGGCTGTTCTCATCTTACAAACGGTTTACGCCTGACCAGCGGAACCAAGAACTTCCTTGTTCTTGTGAGCATAGAGCTTCTTCAGCTCGTCACGCGCCGGGCCAAGATATTTACGAGGATCAAACTCATCAGGCTTGTCCCCAAAGACCTTGCGGATCATGGCGGTCATGGCGAGACGGCCATCTGAGTCGATGTTGATCTTGCACACCGCGCTCTTCGCGGCCTTGCGGAGCTGTTCCTCCGGAATACCCACAGAGTCAGTGAGCTTGCCGCCGTACTGCTCAATGATCTTTACATATTCGATAGGCACCGACGAGGAACCATGCAGAACAATCGGGAACCCGGGCAGCTTCTTCTCAACTTCTTCGAGGATATCAAAGCGTAACGGCGGAGGAATAAGCACACCATTCGCATCCCGCGTGCACTGCGACGGCTTGAACTTTGCACGCCCGTGACTCGTGCCAATAGAGATGGCCAACGAATCAACCTTGGTCCTTTCCACAAACTCAATCACCTCCGCTGGCTGGGTATAGTGGCTGTGTTCGGAAGAAACATCGTCCTCCACACCGGCAAGTACCCCAAGCTCGCCTTCCACAGTCACATAATCCTTCTGCGAATGGGCAAATTCACAGACCTTCTTGGTAAGAGCGATGTTTTCTTCAAACGAAAAGTGAGAACCATCGATCATAACCGAAGAGAAGCCAGTCTCAATGCAGTCCTTGCACAGCTCAAAGGTATCACCGTGGTCAAGGTGCAATACAATAGGGATGTCATACCCCAGTTCATGGGCATATTCCACCGCGCCTTTTGCCATATTCTTGAGCAGGTTCTGGTTCGCGTACTTACGTGCGCCGGATGAGACCTGCAAGATTACCGGAGACCTGGTCTCCACACAGGCTTGAATAATAGCCTGCATCTGTTCCATATTGTTAAAGTTGTACGCCGGTATCGCGTACCCGCCCTTTACCGCTTTCTCGAACAGGGCTTTGGTATTCACCAGCCCCAATTCTTTATAACTGGTCATTTGTCTACTCCTTTTTGTTTGTTTCTCTGTTGCAATCTACACCCCTCAATGAGGGTAACGTGAATAGAATAGCATAGTGCCTATTGTGCGTCAAGATATATGTATGGTCCGTAACAAGTATAGCCGACGCTCAAGGATTTTATCTTTGCTGCCTGTTCACCTCAATAAGAAGCCGTAACTTTCTTTGTAATATCGCTTGACCCCTCGCCATTGCTGACAGATAATAAAGTGTAGTAGTTTTAGAAAGTTTCAGGCCGTAGTGTTGTTTGGGCTTATCGGCACAGGCGGTTTCCTCCGAAGGGTTTATAAAATAAGGAGGATGCCGCCATATAAACTCAATCTACGGTCTGGGACTCTTTTGGCGCAAAAGCTACTGTATGCTAAACCCCTTAAAGACCTAAATAACAGAATTTGACACAGTTTTCCCCACAAACGTCCAATACCATAATGCATAAGTCCAAGCAAAATAGTGTGTAGAGGTTTTATACATACGTGTAAAAGTTCCATCGTGTATAAAATCTCTATATGTGTATATAAAGATGCATCATTTAAGGTAGTGAATAGTTTGCGTGGACAAGGGTGGATGAAGCGCTCTTCTCGCAAGATACTGGGCACTTCATCCACCAGCAAAGTTTTCCCCGGTTTGCCACCTCCTTGCTACTCGGTCATACCCGATCTGGGCTTTGACTGCGTCATTGGTTCTGACTCATCAGGAAGTTCTAAACTGTCGACAAGCCGTACCGCCGACTCGGTGAGGTCGGCAAGCTCAAGAGGCTCAAGTATCTCGATGTGGTACTCGCCCTCGCGGAAGTCTGCCTGCGCCGCACCACCTTCAGAGAGACGACCAAACAAAACTTCATCAACAAAGAAGGTTTTTATTTTTTCTTCTATTATACGACCCGCATTACGAGCCCCGAACTCACGGCTGTAACCATCGTTGGCAAGTTGTTCCACGCAGGCATCAGTAATGGTGAGCGACACGTTTTTCTCGGCAAGCTGGCTCTTAAATAGTTCGAGTTCTTTGGAGACGATGGAGTTCATGATCTCCTTAGACAAATGGCCAAAGCGTACCATTGCATCCAGACGGTTGCGGAACTCTGGCGTGAAGATTTTCTCTACAGCACTGTCTACGGCTGATTCGTCAATGCTGCGCTCGCCAAAACCGATAAGACTCTTACCAATGTCCCGCGCTCCAGCGTTACTGGTCATAATGAATACCACGTTGCGGAAGTCAGACTTTCTTCCGTTGTTGTCGGTGAGTGTGGCATAGTCCATAATTTGCAAGAGTATGTTGTAGATGTCAGGGTGCGCCTTTTCGATTTCGTCAAGCAAGACTACACTATGCGGCTGTTTGCGAACTGTATTGGTGAGTAAGCCGCCTTCCTCATAACCTACATACCCAGGCGGCGAACCAATGAGGCGCGACACGGTGTGCTTTTCCTGATACTCACTCATATCAAAACGGTGCATGGAAATGCCCATTATGTCCGCAAGGCTGCGCGCAAGCTCAGTTTTGCCTACGCCGGTTGGACCTACAAAGAGAAAGTTTGCGATGGGCTTACCTGGAGCGCGGAAACCAGCACGTGAGCGCTTCACGGCTTTGACCACAGCGGTCAGCGCCTCATCCTGGCCAAAGATACGCGCGCGCAGTTTGCTTTCAAGGGCGCGTAGCCTATCCTTTTCACTCTCGCCGACTGAGCGTTCAGGAATACGCGCAATACGGGAAACCACTGACTCAATTAAAGGCATATCGATAGTGATGCGCGTTGCGTGCTCCGGTGGAAGCCCTTTGGCCATGCGGATAAACGCCTCTTCACTGAAGATTTCTTTTCCAGACTCCTCGTTCTGAACATCGCCGCTCTGTTCGTGCTTAAACGCCTCGATACGGGCGAAAGCGCCGGCCTCGTCAATCACATCAATGGCCTTATCCGGCAAGCGCCGCTCTGTGATATACTGGGCTGCAAGCCTTACCGCACCTTCAATGGAGTTATCAGTATAGCTCACGTTGTGGAATTCCTCGTATTTGGACTTGATCCCCTTGAGAATGGCGATAGCGTCAGCCTCACTCGGCTCATTAATGTCGATTTTCTGAAAGCGGCGGGACAGCGCTCGATCTTTGTCCAAGTATTTAGCGTATTCCTCGTGCGTAGTCGAGCCGATACAGCGTATCTTGCCGGAGGTGATCACTGGTTTAAGGAGATTTGAGGCATCAAGGGACCCACCTGATACAGCTCCCGCGCCAACAAGCGTATGAATTTCATCAATGAAAAGGATAGCTCGCTCTTTTTTGAGCATTTCATCGATAACCCGCTTCATTCGCTCCTCAAAATCGCCCCGATACTTGGTTCCAGCTACCAAAGACCCCATATCAAGAGAGAATATAGCAACATCCTTGAGCGTAGGCGGCACATTTCCTGTCACGATACGCTGAGCAAGGCCCTCAGTGATGGCAGTTTTGCCTACGCCGGAGTCGCCCACATGTACAGGGTTGTTTTTCAGCCTACGACAGAGTACCTGCACGGTTCTATCAAGCTCAATCTCACGGCCAATAACCGGTTCCAGCTTGTGTTCCCGCGCAAGAGCGGTCAGTTCGGTCGCATAACGATCCAGAGCGCCTTTTTTACCGTTCTTAACTTTCTGCACTCCATCCATGGCCTCATCTTCTCCATTGTCCTTGCCAGTTTCATAACCATATCGTGGATAGAACCCGTTATCGGTTCCGTGTGAAAGCACTTTAACCAGGTCAAAGCGTTTGACGCCCAGCTTCCTCAGGTAGTAAGAGCAGTAGTTTCGTTCTTCATCGTAGAGGGACACCAGTACATCAGCAATATCGAGAGTCTGTTTCTGGGAAGAATGACTCTGAATCACGGCACGCTCGATTACGCTCTGGAAACCCACCGTTTGAGTTGGCTCCATATCGTCGGAAATTGGAACCTTTTGATCAAAGTAGCTTTCCATGCCATGTTTAAGCTGCTCCAGATTAACACCGCAGGCGGAAAGAATCTCTTGCACTTCATCAAAGGCTAAGGCGGCGTATAGTATATGTTCTGGCGTCAGGTACTCATGGTTGCGCACCCGCGCTTCGGTATAAGCGGCGTTTATGATAGCCTGCAAACGGCCATTAACTTTCATCCTAACTGCTCCTTCAAGTTCAAAAATTCTGTCTCAATTATACCACAACCGTACATACTTTTATAGAACAAGCTGTGAGAGATCGTATCTATACCGGCTCCACAATACAGCGCAAAGGAAACTCTCGTTTTTGCGCAAGATTGTGTACTTGTTCAGCCTTAGTCTGGGCTATATCCCACGGGTATTGTCCTACAATACCCTTTCCTTTACGGTGTATATCCAGCATGATACGACGCGCATCTGTCTCGCTCTTGTGAAAGACACTTACAAGAATATCTATCACAAAATCCATAGGGGTAAAATGATCATTAAGGAGTATCACCCGGAATTCATCCGGCTCCTTGAGTTTCTCCGATTTTCTTGTAGCGAATTGAAGTCCGTTCTTTACTGCCATAGAGAAAAGATATACAAAAGCAGCGAAGATAACAATAACGGTGAAGCCCACAGTTTCCTCGCAGGTCTGTGGTTACTTCTTTCATTTTCTTTTAGATTAAGAATTATGAACATTCAGAATACCAAAGTAAGCATTGATGACTATGACGAAGTCATTGACTTGGCTAATTACGTTTTTAGTACCGCTCACAGTCACACGGACATTCCCTCACTGTTATCCAAGCTCTACAGCCAGGCATACTTTAGGGACAGCATCCACTACATCGCCAAAGAAGATAGTAGGATCAAGGAGTTATCGGGGCATACCCTCTGGAAATGAAAGTTATGACAGAAACCCTGCCTGAACGGGGTATCGGTATGGTTTCGGTACACCCTTATGCTCGTTCTTGCAGCCATATGAAGACCTTAATGAACATAGCTCTGGAGGATATGCAGCAAGATGGCCTGGTTTTCAGTTGTCCTGTGGGCAGCGCCAGCGCTACGAGTATTTTGACTACACACTGCTTAGTTCACTAGCTTTCGACTATAACACACGCAACACGCGCCATACTTAGGACGAGACGTTGTTTCCAGCCTGAGTCTGAAGCGGCTTACGGACAAGGACGACGCGCAGCTGAAGGCCATCTATCAACTACATAGGGCTAAACCTTGCCACACCACGCGGCAACGAGATCGGCTCTTCGCCCTACTCAGTTCATAGCGTACCAATGTGTATGCTATGAACTGAAGCGCGTTTCTAGGCTACTTAATACAGCGGAGTAATGAGATAACGGAGCTTAACCTGAGCGAGTCGGAACAGTATCCAGAAGCCATTAAGCTGCTTCTGGATACTCTTGGAGAGGAGAGCGTTACGGTATGCGCGCGACCAGAAGAACAGCGGAAGATCACGGCTCTATTCAGCTTTGTCGAATCCTGACGCTTAAGGCTTTTGTTACGCTTACTTGCACGACGCGGCGTGTGTCCGATAGCTCGGTAAGCATAAAATTGGCGGAGATGCGTCCTTTACGCTCACGGTATCGGGTAGAACCCCGTTGTTTACCCCTACCACAAGTCATGCTGACATAAGCCTGCCATTGATAAGACAGGCGGCAGGCTTCTTCTTTTCCTGGATAAGGTCCTTTGCAGATGAACAAGCGCGGGATTTGCCTTTTTTACGAATAACGCGGACGGCGGAAGTCCAGCCGTGCAGACCAAGACCGTGAACAGTGGCGTTTCAGTCGGTACAACGAATATACCCGCGAAACCAGTCAAAAACAGCTATACCTTTGGCGACTAGTATACAGCAATGAATGGTGGCGGCAACGCGTTTACCGCAGACACCGCAGTAACCGACAATCTGACGGAGAGGAAGAAGTGAGGAATGAGGGGTCGTCCAGTGAGAGGGCATGGCCCTATGACTCCGTCCTACTTCTAGTCCGATTGAGTAGTCAGACCAAAACTTTTGCTTATGATACTCAAAGGTTTTGGTTAGTCTTTACCCTCGCCAAATACAGTTCTACCAAAAGTGCAGTACCATTGTGGGAGTGTGCGCTAAGCCTGCGCAGTACCCTGCGCTAAGCCTGCGCAGTACCCTGCGCTAAGCCTACGCAGTACCCTGCGCTAATCCTGCGCAGCACCCTGCGTTAAGCCTGATCACCACCCTGCGCTAATCCTGCGCAGCACCCTGCGTTAAGCCTGATCACAGTCCTGCGCTAAGCCTGCGCAGCACCCTGCGCTAAGCCTACGCAGCACCCTGCGCTAAGCCTACGCAGTACCCTGCGCTAAGCCTGAACACAGTCCTGCGCTAAGCCTGCGCAGCACCCTGCGCTAAGCCTGCGCAGCACCCTGCGCTAAGACTGATCACCGTCCTGCGCTAAGCCTGCGCAGCACTCTGCGCTAAGCCTGAGCACAGTCCTGCGCTAAGCCTGATCACAGTCCTGCGCTAAGCCTGCTCACAGTCCTGCGCTAAGCCTGATCACAGTCCTGCGCTAAGACTGATCACAGTCCTGCGCTAAGCCTGATCACAGTCCTGCGCTAAGCCTGAT
>JAIRYV010000040.1 GCA_031267685.1 Treponema sp. | reverse complement strand
GCTTTCCCAGTCTTAGGAAAGGATGCTTTCCCAGTCTTAGGAAAGGATGCTTTCCCAGTCTTAGGAAAGGATGCTTTCCCAGTCTTAGGAAAGGATGCTTTCCCAGTCTTAGGAAAGGGTACGCTCCAGCCCTAGGAAAGGATGCCTTCCCAGTATTAGGAAAGGGTACGCTCCAGCCCTAGGAAAGGATGCTTTCCCAGTATTAGGAAAGGGTACACTCCAGCCCTAGGAAAGGGTGCTTTCCTGCTCCAGGGCGTATCACTGCAGGTGATAAGGGCAGATACGAGGAGCAGCTATATCACGATATTCAAAGCAAGTATGCAGGAGCGCGCTGGCAAGCAATCACCAGAAACCATCCGTGCCTAAACCCAGTGGGCTTACAGCGATTTTAAGAATTTCCTTGACACGTGTGCCAGAGTCTTCTATAATCATACGTGCGTATTTCAACGGAAGAGAGGTGTGATGCCTCCGCTATCCCGTAGCTGTGATCGGGCGTGAACTCCACGTTCAAACGGTTCCGCCAATATGGCCACTGGTCTTTTACAAAAGACTGGGAAGGCTGGCGGAAACATGAGGAGCGTCTTGAAAAAGACGTCCCAGCCCGTAAGCCAGAAGACTTTGGTACGCAAGGAGACCGTAGGTTTCCTATCTTTGTTTTCAGGCTTCGAGGATTGAGCTTTGAAAGATTGTCTCTTTTCTTTCTCGTTGCTAAAGGAGCGCTTTATGGCGCGGAAGTTCGGGTTTCTCTTTTTAGGCGTGTGCCTAGTGATCGGCGCACTGGGGTTCATGGGGTGTGATACCGGTAATGAGGAGACCGGTATACTTACTGGTATCTGGTCAAGTGGCACCGATGGGTATGTAATTACCACTACTACCTTAGAGTATAAAGGGTATAAGGACGCAACACATCCAGAGTGGAGTGATTACAGCTTTACGGGAACGATAAAAAACAATCCCGATTTTACCCAGAAGGCTGGTGTTATTATCGTTGAATACACGGATAAGCCAATCTATGGGACGTACAACAATGATTACACAGAACTGACAAGCGGCGCAGCGCCCACTAATAGTTTTATGGGTATTTATTGGCGAGACCTGACAGCTAATTCTGTCCTACTGGCTAATGCTTATGATCAAACTGATCAAGAAACGGAACAAGCAACACTTGTGGCGGCAAACACGAAGTTCACGCTGGCTAATGCTGATACGCTTGTTACTTGGGCGGGTGTCCAACCACAAAAGAAATAGCCATGCGTCCCTTCCTTGCGTTTCTTCTAGCCCTTACCCTTCTCTGTCCCCTGTTCGCCGATGAAACACGTGATGAGATTGCGGTCGAAGAGAGCAGCGACGACTATTATGACGACGAGTTTCTCTTTATGGAGGACGAGGAGGGCATCACCGTAACGGCGAGTCCTGAGACAACCCAGCAGATGAAGACCATCACACGGGAACACATCGACCAGCTTCACCCGCAGGACACAGCAGCCCTGCTGGAGGCAGCGCTGGATATGCCACTCGTGCGTTATGGCGGCTATGGAAACGATGTGTCGGTAACTATGCGCGGCTTTGACACCGAGCGTGTGGCCATTCTTGTTGACGGCGTACCAATCAATTCAAGGCAGAGCGGGGAGTTTAACCTCAGCGCCATTGGTGTAAACGCCATCGACCGAATTGAGCTTGTCTACGGCGGTTCGGATAGCAAGTACAATGTTACCGGCGCATTAGGCGGGGTAATCAACATCATCACCACAAGGAAACAGGATGCAGGATTGCGCCTTTCGCTCAATGCGTCAAATACGTCGGTCATACCGAGCGACGATTACAAAGAACGCAGCGGCGCGGCGGGTGCGTCCCATCCAGAAGACCTGTTCGACAGCCAGAACCTCAGCGTAAGCGCTGGTTTTGGCGCCGAGCAGTATTCCCTGAGCGCGAACCTGTTCACTAATCGCGCTGCTAATCACTTTCGCTATCAGGATTACTATGGCATTGCCCGTCGGAAGGATCACAACGAGGTATGGGACTTGGGCGCGTCGCTTTCATTTACCCGCGACCTGCCACAGTGGGCAACACTCATTGCTACAGGGAGCGTGTACTATGGCGACAAGAACATACCCACCTCTGGCACGTCAAGCATTGCGGCACAGCAGACTGATTTCTCCACGCGTCAAAGCCTCATGCTTGACGCACCACGCGCCTTCCGCGATGACTTGGCAACAGAGGCGTCGCTCACTTACAACTGGTCGCGCATAGGCTACGAGCTTGAGCCTAGGCCGGCCTCACACCACAACGAACACAGCCTCCTGGCTATAAACCGCTGGAACTGGTATCCCCAGACTGGACTCACGTTAAACGCCAGCGGGGACTATCGTTATACCTACCTGGACTCGACCGATAGCGGCAGGCACGATGGCTATGACGCTGGGCTTTCTCTCACGGCGGAGCTTGAGGCGCTTGAACGCTTCCTCATCATACCTTCGGTGAAACTGGCCTTTAACCAAAGCAGTGAGAAACGCGCTGAGTTAGTACCTGTACCAAAGCTAGGGCTTGCGTGGCAGGTGTCAGACACTTTTAGCCTGAAGCATAACTACTTCCGCAGCTTCAAGTTCCCTGACTTTGACGACCTTTACTGGAAAGGCGCGGGCTATTCGGGCAACAGTGAGCTTAACAGCGAGGATGGCTGGGGTGTGGACCTTACAGCAGCGTACAGAACCGACACTCTCGGTGTGGAAAGCTCTGTGTTTGCCCAGTGGACAACAGACTCGATTCACTGGAGCAATGACGGCCGCTCATGGAAACCCCGTAACATCAGCGAAGCGGCCTTCTTCGGCATTGACTCTAGCGTACGCATCACGCCTCCCATAAGCGTGAGCCTGATAAAGAAACTGAACGTCTCAGTGTCGTACCAGTTTCTGTTGAGCTACCTCCTGAGTGGCAACCTCAGCTTTGCCTCAGACCGGCGTATTCCCTATATGCCCATGCACACCCTAGGCGCATCATTGGAGTTCATTGGGTTTAAGGGCGGCTCTCTCATCCTTTCCATGCACTACGAGAGCCTGCGCTACACTGAAACCCAGAATATCACGAAGCTAGACCCATATATTCTGTTTAACCTCACCGCTAACCAGCAGATTGGGGAAAACATGAGCGCTTTTCTGGTTCTGCGAAACATATTCGACGAGTCTTATGAGTCCATGCTTGCTTATCCTATGCCTGGGTTCACCATAACCCTTGGTATACGTATCACGAAAGACTTTGCGCAGAAGCGCGGTAATACAGAGGAATAAGACGAGCCGTTCACCTTTTCATGCTGCCAACAAGTTGTTAGGATGGGTTCTTGATGAAGAATGTTGTTGCGGCTCTTGCGTCTTTAGCGTTAGCTCTGCTCTGTATAGCGTGTGTGAGTCTGGTTGAACAAGGGGCGCGGGTGGTGGACGGGTCTCTGTTTGCTGAAAAGACTCTGGCGGTGTATCAAGGCGAGGGCGTTGAGATGCGGCTGACCAGAGCGCGGGATGGAACTGAGTACTTGCTGATGAACCTTGATGCCTTCCCGTTTATCACGTTACGCGCCATCCCTAGTGAAAGTGGTCGGTTCCAGCTTGTTGCGTTTCAGTTTTTATCGAGTAACCTTGATGGGTGGAATGAGTTTACGCTTGATCTTGCAGGTTCCGGCGTGTTAACTATAGAGGAGGCTGCGGCGCGGCTGCGAATTGATACGCTTATTCCAGTGGATATTTCCGCTGGCGAGATACTCCACAACGGAGCGAGGCTTAGTGGCGAGGTTGCGTTGAGTAATCTGCGTAACCGTGCTGAGCGTATAAGGGTGCTGGTTGCGTGGATGCGGGACATAACCGCGCCGGCATTCAGAACCCAGCCTGTGTTTGAGGCATACTGGAAGCCGCTGCTCCTGCCGGAACTGACGCCTGCTGCTGAACGTCCGGTTATATGGACGCGGGAAGATGCCGTGTGGAAACACGCTGAGGATATTGCGTGGAACGCCACCTACACTGCGACTATGTTCCCGGAAGCCCTATGCACACTGCGCGACTCAGGCGCGCTCCTGCGGGATTGGGAGGAGGCGGTTACCTGGATATATTTTGTCTACCAGGAAACGTATATACGAGAGAGATTCTCAAAAGATTATCTGTTAAGCAGAACAAAGTGAGGGATCATGGAAAGTGGAACAAGCTCTTTTTCATTACTTGAGCTATTCAGAATGGGCGGGGTCTTTATGTGGCCTCTGCTATTGTTTTCAGTGGCCACGATAGGCATTACCCTTGAACGGGTTATCTTCCTGTTGTACCACAATTTACGTCTTGATGACTTGAAATATGCGCTTTTGGCATATATTCAGGAAAACGACATGGACGGAGCACGGGACTATCTCTACAGCCTTGACCAGCGCAGACTTGGGGCGCGGATACTACAGGCGCTGGTGAGCAAGGCCCAGGTTTCCGAGCATCAGATGGAGAGAGCGGTCGAGGCGGAGGCGGCAAGTTGCATCAACTCACTGGAAGATGGCTTTAACTTTTTGACTGCTCTAGGTTCCCTTTCTCCGCTCACTGGCTTTTTGGGTACGGTGTCAGGCATGATCGGGGCATTCAAGTCTATTGCCGAAGCCACTGATGTGAACGCGCAGATCGTAGCCAACGGTATCTATGAGGCGCTTATCACCACTGTGTTCGGCCTCATCATTGCCATCATCGCCATGATTGCCCATTCGCTCCTGAGCCATGTGGTTGATAAGTTCATAGCGGATGTGGAAAAGACTTGTACTGACCTTATCATGGAGACTGTGCTTACCAAAAGCAAACATTCAAGGATAGCTCACTCGCCCTTCATAAGTCTGGGGGAATACTCGTGAAACTCCGCCGCCGCCGGAGCGTGTTTGAAGATTCAAGCGCCTCAAGCGACATTGCCTTTTTGCTCATTATCTATTTCATTGTGATCGCGGGCTTTAATGTTAATCGTGGCTTTATTATGAACTTGCCGGCAAAGGATTCGACCCGTCTCATCCTGAAAGACGAGCTTCTGCGCCTTGAGCTAGACGAGCGCGGTGTCCTCTGGCACGAGGGGGAGACGCTCAGTTTCGCTACTGCTGAATCTGAGATACGTGGCGCCATTGACATACATCCGAACCTTGCGGTAGTTTTGAGCATCGCGCCTGCTGCCCCTTGGCAGCAGGTGGTTTCATTTGTGGAACTTGCTCAGAAATTGCGCGTAGAGTCTTTCTCGTTTTCAATGTGGGAGACGCAGTCGTGAACCTTGCGCGGAAGCAAAAGCGCTTTATCATTCCCCTTAACTCCATGTCTGATGTGGCCTTTTTACTCCTCATCTTTATCATGTTGGTTTCCTTAATTAACTACCGTAGGGAAGTGAAGATCGAGTATCCTGAAGCTGAGACTGCGAAAAAGACAAGCGCGGAGAAGAACCTGGAAATCTGGGTTGACCGTGAAGGCGCGCTCTACCTTGACGGGCTTCCGAGTGAACTGAGTGCCATCCAGAATGGCATTATTGACACCTACCAGACAGCGCCGGACACGCGCATCCACATCATTGCGGATCGGGATACACCTTTTGAGTATGTAAACCGTGTACTGGAACTTTTGCAAATGTTGCAATACCGTGTAGTAAGTTTTGTAGTAAAAAACTAAGGAGTATAGTGTAAGTGAAACTGAATATTTCAAAAATGAGTTCATGGGAAAGGCGTATTGTTGACGCTTTTCTGGCAAAGTACCCTGCCTCTGTTGCGGCAGGAGGCAGCAAGACATTGCGGCTTAAAGCAAAGAAGCTTTTTCCTAATTTTGAAAGTGCCTCTGCTAGTGAACGAAACCTGTTCATTAAAGCGGCGGAGCGGCTTGAGAAGTCTGGCATGGTTTCTCTGGTGTGGAACAGAAGTGAGCAAGGGACGGAGCTTTCCAGCATAATATGTGTTGCTGGTGAGGCGCTTTTTGCTGGCGTGGGCTTGGTTCCTCCCTCGGCCCGCGTAGCCCCGATACGCGAGGCAGCCTTGCGTTGTCCCCTGCCGTTTTTCACCTTTCTTGCGGAAAACCTGACTATAGCTGACATGGCGAGGGGAATTGACGAGCGTGCTGTGGAAGACTTCGCAAGTCTTGCTTTGTATATCACAGAACATACGGATCAGGGTATGACCCCGCGTGCGCTTTCGGTTGCCCTGTATGCGGATTCTAAACGCTTAGAAGCTCTGCTTACCCTGTTCAATAAGCTACTGAACAAGGCTAGTGCTCAAGGCGTGGTGATTCCGGACTTCACGTCGCTCAATCGCTCCTATCCCGATACTATGATCGCGGGGCGCGTGGCGTTTCGTATCGCGGGATATGAAACGGTAAACGAAAGTGGAAGCATTTTCGGACTGCCGTTTTCTACGATTCAGAAGATAAGCGCAGCGCGTCCACTGAAGACAAGAACCCAATCAGCGCTCAGTATCGAAAACAAAGAAACCTTTTACGCCCTGAGTGACCGGCTCTCAGGCTTTGACTGCCTGTTCTATACTGGTGGCTATCCGAATGCAGCGGTCCAGACGCTAGTGGCCATACTCGCCAATTCAGGCTTCGCGCTTTACCACGCCGGGGACCTGGACATTGACGGCATCCTAATTCTTCAGGAATTGACCAATTACGCGGGACAGACGATAACACCCTTCCGCATGGACAGCGCAACCTTTGACGAATACGCTCAATACGGAAGAAAGCTGCACAAAAACATGCTGAACTACACGCACCGTATTAACGAAACAACCCGTTCCCTGTCAGGCATCGCGGAGCTTATTGCGCGGATAGAGGAAAACGGTATGGGAATTGAACAGGAAATCATTGATTACACTGGACTCTTGCCAGAGACCAGTTCTTCCAAAGAACAAGCGCATAAGACATTCAACCACTTGGACGTCTTAAAAAAGTTTTTCTCAAAGCTAAAACGATAAAAACGCTATGCGAAACCTTGAGATACTGTTTGAAAACGAAGATTGCCTTGTAATCAACAAACCCGCGGGCCTTGCCACGCAGGGCGGCGAGCGGGTGGCTTCCTCACTGGACACCATTCTGGCTGAACTACGGTCACCTCATCCATTGCTGGTACACCGGCTGGACAAGGACACCTCTGGCCTTATCCTCGTTGCAAAAACCCACGCATCCGCAGCCCGCTTTTCTACGTTGCTTGCCGGTAAGCGCGGTGTCAGCAAACAGTATCTTGCGGTTTGCGCGGGCAGTCCGCGCACAGAAACGGGCAGTATCACGCTTGAACTTGAAGTGCGCGGCGTGGCGAAACAGGCTGAAACAAGGTACAAACGCCTGTCCGGGAACCATGACTTTTCCCTCCTAGAACTGGAACTTGGCACAGGCCGTATGCATCAGATTCGCCGCCATCTCGCGCAAACAAGCAACCCAATTCTTGGCGACGATAAGTACGGTAATTTTGCCTTGAACAAAACACTGCGGAAGACCGGTCTCAAGCGGCTCCTGCTCCATGCCTCCCGTCTCATAGTGAACGACGGCAACCTTTCGCTGGACATCAGTGCGCCGCTTCCTGACTATTTCGCACTATTCCTAGAGTCTCTTCACACGAGAGAACAGTATCCCGCTCACGAAGCATAGCCTACGTTTCGTCTGGCCATATTATCACGAAAATCCCCGGTGAACCGCCTTTTTTGAGAAAGCCCTGTATAATATCAGTTATGATTCGTGTATTCTGGAGGAGACGGTTTAAGCATGAACAGACTGCCCATCGTATGTAGGGCTTCAATAAAGAATCGCTGCCGTACGGAGGTAACATTGCATGAGTAAGAAAATCACGGTTGGCATACTGTTTGGCGGCAAGTCAGCAGAACATGAGGTGTCATTGCAGTCGGCCAAAAATGTCTTTGACGCTATCGACAAGACAAAGTACGAGCCACTGCTCATTGGGATCAATAAAAACGGTAAGTGGCTCGCCCCAGTGCCAGACACCCATACGCCACACTCTATCCTGAATGTCGATGACCTGTACCGAATCACGCTCAATGAGTCCAGTGTTGAAGTGTCTCTGACACCGGAAAGCGGAGGGCTTATCGCCAATACCAGGCAAAAGATCGACGTGGTGTTTCCCATACTCCACGGCCCGTTTGGAGAAGATGGTACAGTGCAAGGGCTGCTCAAACTCGCGGACCTGCCTTTCGTGGGATCGAGTGTGCTGGCATCGGCAGTGGGCATGGACAAAGATGTCATGAAGCGTTTGTTACGCGACGCGGGCCTACCTATAGGCGGTTTTCGGGCGCTTACTACATATGAGCCGGTTCCGATTTATGATGCTATTGTTCGAGAACTAGGAACACCGTTGTTTGTGAAGCCTGCAAACATGGGATCGTCGGTAGGGGTGAGCAAGGTACATAACGAGGCTGAGTATAAGGCTGCTATCACCGAGGCGTTTCAGTACGACACCAAACTCATAATTGAGGAATACATCAAAGCACGGGAACTTGAATGTTCTGTTTTAGGGAATGAAGAGCCAATCGCCTCGCTCCCCGGTGAAGTGCGGTCTTCCCACGAGTTCTATTCCTATGACGCAAAGTATCTCGATGAAAACGGTGTGGCTCTGGATATTCCTGCCCACTTGCTGGAAGACACGACACGTACTGTTCAAAGCCTCGCGCTTCAGACCTTTAAGACGCTCTACGCCGAAGGACTTGCCCGCATTGACTTCTTTCTCAAAAGCGATGGCGCGCTCTTAATCAATGAAATCAACACCATGCCTGGGTTCACGCGGATCAGTATGTATCCAAAGCTCTGGGAAGCGAGCGGCGTTTCTTATACTGAACTCATTGACCGACTTATCGGACTTGCGTTCTCACGCTTTGAGAAAGAGAAACGCTTACGAAGCAGTCGGTGAATGCTCTGGTTTCAGTCCGGGTACATCCCACTGCAACGGCAAGCGGGATGGCTTACCGGTAGAATCCACGCAGGCCCAGGTAACCTTTGCCACAGCGATGATGTCATTGCCACGTCGTATTTCTTGGGCAAGCAGGCCACTCACTGCTCCCTTATTGAGCGGCCATGTGCGGATACACAGTGCATCATCCGTAACCGCTGATTTCTTGTAGTCAATCTCAACACGAGCCACATACAGGCCATATCCAGCCTTGAGCAAGGTTGGATAATCAAAACCAATGCTTCGGAGGTATTCGTAACGTGCAAACTCAAGGTAGTTAAGATAATTAGCGTTGTTCACATGGCCATAGTGGTCACATTCATAGGTACGAACCACAAGCGTACATTCTGTAATCATAAAACCCTCTTAAAGACTACGTTAGCATATCTTTCATCTTATGAGAAGGGGTCATGTAATGTAGTTTTCTCACTAGACACTGTTAGTAAAGGTTGGCATACGGGATAGCTTATAGTAGTATGCTAGCAGAGGGGGAAAGCACTATGGAGGCAAACAAACGGGAGATGTATGTCAACGTGGATACGGGATTGATGAAAACATCAGTGGAGGTTTTCTGCATTTTTACGGGAGCAAAGTCCTAAAGGATTCCGGGATAAAAGCTATATATGCGCCCTGATTGACGAACTTGATGCATACCCCGACCTTATCAAGGGAGAGCTGTTGCCCTTATTGGTAGAATCCATTTTATGGGGGTTGCTGCGCCCTCAGTAAATAAAGAGATTTTGGATACGTTTCCTCCAAGCCCCCCAGGTGAAACTTTTCTTGCATTACAGCAAGTGGCGAGAAAGGATGAAGAAGAGGATATGACGCCAAAGGAGCTAAAAACTAAATTCTGTTCCCGTCCCCATCGTCTCTGTTCCCGTCCCCATCGTCTCTGTTCCCGTCCCCATTTCTTCCGTTCCCGTCCCCATTTCTTCTGTTCCCGTCCCCATCGTCTCTGTTCCCATCCCCATTTCTTCCGTTCCCATCCCCATCGTCTCTGTTCCCGTCAACATCGTCTCTGTATAAGGCGACGTTGGCAAAAGGCGGAGCGCGTTTGAGTACCTGCGCGACACAGTGATGTTCGCTCTGATCAGCCCAGGGTCTAATTCGACATAGCGAAAGCATCAGCGCGGGCATGTTCAAGGATGTGTATGTCCCGTATCAGATCAGCGATGCTCAAACCAATGTTGTCTGACTGCTCAATACCTGCAATCTGACCCGGACCGCGGAGTCGCAGGTCTTCCTCTGCTATGACAAAACCATCTGTACTGTTCTTCATCACGTTAAGCCGGTCCTTGCTATCATTCGAGAGGTGATTGTTCGGAGAACAAGGCCAAGATCATCATTGGTAGCGACACCATGACCGAAGGCGTAAACCTGAACGGAAACACAATAGCAACCTATGAGGCTAAGCTAGGCTGGAATACGACACAATCTTTATTCATTTGGCCATTATTTGTATCTCTTTGCGTTGTGTGAACACTCCCTAGAAGAAGACACGTACCTACCTTAAAGAAGAGGGTTTACGGAACAACTATCCCTGATCTTGCAGCGCATCTGTCAGCCATATTGCTAGCGCTGCAAAGTCCTCCAGCGATAGGTTCTCGGCACGTGCGCCAGCGTCTATGTCGCAGTGAACAATGGCCGCATCCATAAGACACACCGCGCTATCGGAGCGTTGCGCTATGAAATCGCGCAGGTTGTGCTTGACGGTTTTCCGGCGCGACGAAAACAAGGCGCGTATCAGCGGGTAAAACAGCGCGGGGTAGCGAGGACGATTAGGCCGGAGATCAAGACGAACTGCCTGTGAATCAACGTGAGGCGCAGGATAAAAACATGAGCCTTTGAGTACCATGAGTGGCGTTACCGTGTAGGCAGAGGCGCAGAGTACCGAAAACGACGAGTAGTCCTTTGTATGAGGGCGGGCGCTCATGCGTTGGGCAACTTCGCGCTGTATGGTTACGACCATGCGCTGAAAAAAGCGTCCCTGTTCGATGAATTCGGCGATGAGGCGCGCGCCTATGTTGTAGGGAAGGTTACCGATCAGGTATGGCGCGGCGGCTGTGTTGCGCCAGGTGGCGAGTGCGTCGCCTTGGATAAGCGTGAGGCGCTCACCGAAAAGGCCGCGCAGTATACGGCAGAACCCTTCGTCAATCTCAAACGCGGTAATATGCGCGCCACGCTCAAGAAGCGGGGCTGTCATGGCGCCAAGTCCAGGACCAATCTCCCAGACCGCGTCGTCTGACTCAAACTCAAGGGCGTCGAGCAGGCGCATACGGATTTCCCGCCTGATTAAAAAGTTCTGTCCAAACTGCTTACGCGCCCCTAAGCCCTCTGCTTCAAGAAAAGCGCGAAGCGCACTTGGAGAGTCGTAGTTTATCGGTTCACGCACTAGCGCTTTGTCTAGGCAGGATGGGCTAGGCACGTGGAGTTGTGGCTGGATCAACAGGATTGTTACGCAGGAAAACCATGAGCGAAAGTTGCGGCTTTCCAGTTGTCGCGTCTACGCCCAGACGTCCTAGTTCTGTTCCGGGGCGCACTGTATCGCCAGTTTTCACTGACAGACTTTCGCAACCGCCGTATACATAAGAATATCCCCCTGCTGTTTTAACAACCACGACTCGCCCAAATCCGTGGTAGGGTCCTGCTGATATAACGGTTCCGGTGGTGAGGCTTTTCACTGTTTCGGAAGGTTCCCCTATCAGGATCACTCCCCCCAGGTTCCCGTTTCGGTATGCCACCTCTTTCGCGGCTATAGGCCAGATGTATGCGTTAGATATTGTTGCACTTTCGTGCGGAATACTGAGTATATCGCCTACTTTTAGTACATACGTTTCTGACAGATTGTTTATGCTTCTCAGCGTTTTAACATCGATACCGTACTGGCGGGCAATGCCGTAGAGGGTTTCGCCGCGCTCCACGCGATGCGCAATGCTTGCGACGCTTGGTATGACCAGTCGCTTGCCGACTTGAAGCCGCTGTGGATCAGTGATGTTGTTCACGCTCATCAGCTTATTGGCATCAACCCCATAAGTGCGAGCTATCGACGTGATAGTTTCGCCCTGCCTGACCACATGGGTCTGATTCTGCCCGAAGCAGGCGGGGATTAACACGAGAAAACAAAGGTATAGAAGACCATATCGCAAATTCATACTTTACTTATATATCGGAAATGGGCTGAGGGAAATTTAAACGTGCCAGTAACTGTTGAGACTTGAAGTTTTCAAAGATCGGAAAGTATGCTAGTATGCGTTCATGGCCATTGAGATCGAAGTTAAGGCGTGGGTTGACACGCCCGAATCACTGAAGCAACGTATTGACGCTATTGCCCGCTTTACCGGCGTTTTTGACAAGCTGGACACCTACTGGTATCCTACGCTAGAATTAGCGGCGCAATACTTGGGGTTTCCGGCGTCAGGCGTACGGGTACGGAAAGAGCGCGTCGGGGATGGACGCGGGGATATACGGAACAGCGTTGAAACCACCCGAATCACTTATAAGGCAAAAGAAGTTCGAGATAGCATTGAAGTTAACCACGAGCAGGAGTTCACCGTATCGGATGGCGCTGTGTTTGAGGAACTGCTGACAGTGCTGGGGCTTATCCCCATAAAGCGCAAACACAAGACTGGCTGGGCCTGGGTGTATGACAAGGATGCGCTTAACATTGAGGATAGCATCACGATGGAGCTTGTCCTGCTTGAACGGCTTGGCTACTTTATCGAGCTGGAGATACTGGCGAGCAACGATACGCCAGACACCGTGTCGTTGGCGCGGGAAAGGCTCCTCGCACTGCTTGATCTGCTCGGTATAGCCCGCAATCGCATTGAGAGCCGTTACTACACTGAGCTGCTGGGGCAGTAGGTATGGGACACGCAGTGGGCATTGGTGTTACACGCGAGAGTGCTGGTGTCAGACACGCGGTGTCTGGCACTAGTAAGCCGTTTCTCGCGGTTTAAGCTACTGGGATAGTAGATATGGCAACGAATTGTTTACAGGTTGAGCGGCTGTCGATTGGCGTTGGTGCTAACAAGCCGCTCCTCGCGGTTGATGATATTAGCTTCACGATACGCGCCGGCGAAATTGTGGGCATCGCGGGTGAGTCTGGCTGTGGCAAGACCCTCACCGCGCTCTCCATACCCGCGCTCTTGCCGGAAGGCATTAGCCGTGTAAGCGGCTCCATCGTGTTCGACGGCGTTGACTTAGGTACGCTGTCGCCCCGCGAACTGACAGCGCGACGCGGTAAGGATATATCCATGATCTTTCAGGAACCCATGACCTCACTGAACCCTCTGCTCAGAGTAGGACGGCAGATCGCGGAGAGCCTTGAACTGCACGGCGATACTAACTGCGCTCGCGTCAGGCAAAAAACGCTGGACATTATGCGGCAGGTGGGACTGCCCGACCCAGTGAGGCACGCCGCCATGTACCCGCACCAGCTTTCCGGTGGTATGCGCCAGCGGGTGATGATCGCACTCGCTATCGTATGCGGCCCCCGTTTGCTCATCGCCGACGAACCCACCACCGCACTCGATGTTACCATTCAGGCACAGATACTGCGACTTCTACGGCGCATAAACCACGAGCTTGGCGTGGCGATCCTCTTCATCTCCCACGACCTCGCCCTGTTGAGCCGCGTCTGCGACCGTATGCTGGTCATGTACGCAGGCAAAATCGTGGAAGAAGGCGCGGCTGACGAGCTTTTCACCGCACCCGTCCATGAATACACACGAGGACTTATCGGTTCAATTCCTGATCGCGGTCGTAAGGGCATGGCGCTGGTAAACATTCCGGGCAAGGTTCCGTCCCTTGAGGAACTGGGCAGCATACGCGATGGCTGCCCTTTTGCTCCCCGCTGTTACACAGCCATAGAAGCCTGTTTAACCCATTTCCCCAAAGCCACAACCCTCAATGCCCAGCACCGCGTTCACTGTGTTCACGCTGACGGAGCGCGTCATGACTGACACGCCACTGTTACGTATTGAAAACGTTTCTAACACGTACACAAGTCGCGCCTATGGTCTCTTTGGCAGGAAAGAGGTAAAGCCCGTGCTTGACAGCATCAACCTTGAACTGAGTTCCGGCGAACTCTTTGGACTGGTAGGCGAATCCGGCTGCGGCAAAACCACGCTGGGACGAAGCATACTGGGACTGATCGACTACAAAGGTCTTATTACTATTGATGGTATGACGCAGCGGAACAGCTTTGACCGTCTGAACCAGCGTGGACGGCTCACCCTGGCGAGAAAGGTTCAGGCAGTGTTTCAGGACCCGTTGACGTCGCTCAATCCGATCAAGCGCGTGGGCGAAACCCTTGAGGAACCGCTCAAGATACACCAGCTTGGCGATAAGTGGGAACGCAACCGCCGCGTTGATGACGCGCTCAATCTCGTGGGCCTTGACCCCTCGTACAAACTGCGCACGCCGCGTGAGCTGTCCGGAGGACAGCGCCAACGGGTCTGTATCGCCTCAGCCCTGATGCTGTCGCCCAAACTCATCGTCGCCGATGAAGCCATCAGCGCCCTTGACGTATCAGTTGGAGCGCAAATACTCAACCTCTTTCAAGACCTGCATCACCGACTCGGCCTCGCCCTCTTCTTCATTTCCCACAACCTGAACGTTGTCTATTACCTCTGCGACCGTATTGCAGTGATGTATCAAGGCCAAATCGTGGAACTCGGTACGGCTGATGCCGTGTATAACGCGCCGGCACACCCATACACCAGCGCTCTACTCACCGCCGCCACTGACATTTTCGACGAAGATAGCACCAACACTGCCTCTGACACCACGCCCGCCCTGCCATGCCGCTACGCTTCGCGCTGCCCATCGCTTTGTCCCGCCTGCTCCACCGCCCCCAGTGAGCTGACAAACAATGCCCCACCCGACAAGCCGCCACACTTTACCCGTTGCTCGATGAAGACCCCATCAATGTTTTCCATTTAATAAGATACAAAGAGGGCAAAGTCTCTCCCTCACTTCAAAGCCTACGGCTTTTCCACTTCCCCCTCTACGGGGGTTTATCACCACCGCAACACCCCCGGCATATTTGCCATCTTGGACATAGGCTTACTGTAACACCACAGACGCCAGTCTCCCGCGTAGTATCTATATTACCAGACAAGAAGACGTTCCAGTACCATGTAAAGTACCGTTCCGCCTAAAATGCTGATAAGGAAATTCCGTCGCCACAAATGTACAAGGAGAGTGAAGATCGACGCCGCCAATACTGGAATCCCGCCTGTAGGATTCTCTTTTACCGGCACAGCAATACTGTTTACCGCAAGCACGGTCATGGCCGCCAGAGGCACTGTCTTTTCAACAAGCAACAGAAAACGGTCAAAGGCTTTTTGCTTTACTGTTTTTCCACCGACACCCGCCCTGCCCGAGCCCTTTTTCCCTGAAGGTAAAAACAAAAACGGAAAAGCTCGGCAGAGAAAAACCAGAAAACCTACCGCCACCGTATAAAGCAGCGCGGTTTTAATATCAAGCATAGTCTACTCCGCCTCCCCAGATACAGCATCACTCAAAGCACGGCCTGAACTTGCGTGCGTGAGCATAATTGCCGCCATTAGTGATGCGAACAACGCAAAACGCGACGGCAGAAACACTACCGCAAGAACAGCGACAGCTGCAGATACAAGAAAGGGAACTGCTTTTTTTACCTTGAGAATCTGTTCGCACATAAGCACAATGAAAAGCGCCGTAAGTGAAAAGCCTATACCCTCAAAATTAAAAGGAATAAAGGACCCGACAACAGCGCCTATCACAGAACCAACTATCCAATAACACTGATCGAGAATGGCAATGAAAAACATAAGAAGATTACGATCAGAGAGACTGCTTTCTTTTACGCCTTTGTCATCGTCCAGATTTGAAATAAGCGCAAACGTTTCATCGGCAAGAGCATAAACAAGATACCATTTATAGCAGCCAGAATTATTGATGCGCTTAAAGAGGGAAATGCCATAAGCTATATGACGGGCGTTAAGCGCAAGCTCCGCCGCAACTATTTCTCCCAGAGCAGCGCCTGAGGCAAAGAGGCCAACCGCAAGAAACTGACCAGAACCAGCATAAATGAGGATACCCGAAAGTGGCGCCAGCCACCAGGAATAGCCTGAATTAACAAGAAGCAGACCATAAGCAGCACCAAGAGCAAAAAATCCAAGAAGCACTGGAATGGACACCCGAAAGGCACGGGTAAAAATCTTCGCGCGTGAACAGAACACTGCATTACTGTTTTTTCTCATGACTGTCAGCCCCACGCAATCCTCAACCGCACCAAACCACGATGGGCTGGCAACCTTCTCATGCCCCGGACAAAATGTTTCTTTACCAACTGTATTATCATGCTGATACTCATGCATACATATTAGCACAAGAGTATCCTGAATGGGAAGATATATGCAGCCCCACACAGCGGTTTTATATGTATTACAGGTAACGCGGACAGGGTATAATGTGGTTTGGTGAATCGTCAACAGGGATATTCTCCACAGAGAGCCGTTCATAACACAAATCAACATCCTTACTAAGCCCTAAGCAGCGAACTCAAATACCGCTCAGTATCTGGGGAACGAATAAGCAGGGACGTAAGTTCTCTGCATCCCAGTTAATCCACCCGCTGCATGTACTAAAGAACAGTGGTGAAACGTAATGAGCTGCATCGTTTTGGTGTTTTGCCATAACCCTGGGTAGTGGAGCAGCTATGGGGCTGTCTGGATACCTATGAAAAGATGAAACCGTATGTTGTCTACCCCGCAGAAGGCAAAATTTTCCAAGACTGGGTTAGCAGCCTCAGTATCCAGCAACTCACCAGCTTCAAAGGACATCGTTAACACCCCTATTTCACCGATGACGGCTGGTTCGATACTAATCGAAAAATGTTCTTCATTGCTGACCGCAATAACGCGTGTAATCTATACTGCATTGACATTGATAGCGGCGAAATCAGCCGACTTATAAGGGCAAAGGATATGCTTATTATGGAAAAAGAGGACATTTCGAGCGAAAAACGGAGAATTTCAACTGAAAAACAAAATTGTATCCCTTGTAAACACCTTGTTCTCACCTGCAAACATATTGTTTTGACTGGTAAACACTTTGTTCTCCTTTGTAAAATAACCGTTTCCACTGGTAAACACTTTGTTCTCAGCTGTAAACAAAGCATTCTCACTTGTAAACACCTTGTTCTCACCTGCAAACAAAGCGTTATCACTTGTAAACAAAACGTTTCCAGTTGTAAACAAGATGTTATCAGTTGTAAACAAAGCATTCTCACTTGTAAACAAAGCGTTGTCAACTGTAAATAAAGCTCAGTGTATAGAATCATGCTATACCTCATGCACGCCAATCATAAGGATAGCCACTTATCCACTGTTCATAGCTCACTACTATTCACTTCCTTGCACAACAACAGTAGTGCTGCCATCAACTATACCCTGCTACCCGGCAGTTATGCAAGCGGCATAAACCAACATTGCCAGTCGCTTATGAAATCAAGACAGCATACTGATGAGACAATGAATCATCTAGGTGCCAATGTACGATACTGTCATTGCGTTCAAAGATTACAGTTATCTGCCGACCTTTATCTCTACTGTGATCATCGTATCCATACCGGGAATCGTCAGCACTATCATCATCATGCTGATCGTCCGTGTGGGAGCGCTGTTTTCAATAGGCTCAGACTCTATCATCCTGCTGTACAATCCTGCTATGTACGAAACCGCTGATGTCATAGCAACGTATGTGTACCGACGCGGTTTGATCAAAGCATTGTACCGTAACTGGCTTGTGTTTGAGGTGTTTACTATCTGTTTCATGCTTGGCATCTGTGTGATCATGCGCTATCCCTTTTTGTTTGTGCCGACAGACTCTCTTTCCAGTAACGAGACAGTGATCCGATGCATGGTCGGCATCATTCACCAGAGGCTGAACTTCAATGCCTATAAGGTAGTGCTGAACTATCCCTCTATCTAGACTGGTTACTAGGATACGATTATGTATACGGTCTGTGGCACTGCGGTAAACCGTATCTTGACCATTGCAGGCGCTTATGCGCTGTCCCAAAACAAGAGGCAGTTCTTTGGAAAGAGCTTTTTTACGTTTATGATCACCCTAACCATGTTCTTTGGTGAGGGCTTGATCCCCGTGTATCTCGTGATTAGCAGTTATAACATGCTTGACACCTTCTCGGTTATGATTATTTCGGGCGCGATCAGTACAGGGAATATGATTGTCATGCGGACATTTTCCCAGAACATCCCATTCTACCTGCTGCAATTATGGCTGAGAACAATCGTTTTGTAGAGCCAGATAACTGATGCGGCGTCCATAGCAGTCGGGCAGTTGGAGAACGCGGTCTCTGACACCGCAATCGGCGTGAAGATCAACGGAACCTTGAATCCTGCTGCTGGAGTCAATGAGCAGTACAATGTGATGATGGCATCTGGAGATAGTACCGATGTGGTCATCCTTGATGCGCCAACGCTTAAGCTGTATACTGCCGTGTGGCTTCCTGTTGACACTATCATCAAGGCGAATTCCAGTCAATATCCGAACTTGAAGGACAGTGATAGTCATATCTGGATTATTCTTCAAACTGGATCGCGGCGGATTAGCAGTGTATCTATGGTTTGGCACGACTTGCTCACTCAGTGGGGCATGGAAGTGCCTTTGACCATTGATGATTGGCACACGGTTCATGCCAGAGCCAAGTCAGCTTGCATAATTCTCTATGCTACCTATCAAGGCAGAGGCGGGATCATGGCTCTCTTTGCATGCTGTCTGGGCGGGATCCTTGAGGAATGCTATGAGGATAATAGCGTCATCAAATAGGGCGTTTTGCAGTCCAAGTGTAGGGAAGATTATGCATGTATCACCCTTTTTTGCATTCTCGCGTTTCTGCATGAGACACTATGACAGATGAACAAAGCATGTTGAAACTAAAGAAAGAGCTTCTTGAGTACTGCTTGAACGGCTATCGCTTAGACTGAAACTGCTGTAGTCAGCTGTGTATGAAGGCGAATGTATTCGGGTACACGTTGTATGAGAGCCTATGTGCGTGATCCGGATCTGGATCGGGAAATATTTCGATTATCATTGTATACTTGTACCATGACTACCATAAAACAACTTGCAGCACTGGCTGGGGTAAGCCCGACAACGGTCACGAATGTGATTCATGGTCGCTACCATAAAGTAAGAGAAGAGACTCTGAGAAAAGTTCAGAGGGTTATCAAAGAAACTGGCTATGTTCCTAACATGGGCGGCCGGCTTTTGAATAAGTGTGATTCGCGACTTATATGTGTACTCATTACGTGGTCGCGGCGTGATGAGCAGAATGTGGCGAAAGACCCATTTTTTGGTGAAATCATCGGGTCTCTGGAGCGGGAGATTCGTTCACATGGCTACTTTATGATGCTGTACATATCCGAAAACGCGGAGGAATGTATCCGCATGGCAAAATCATGGCAGGTTGATGGTCTCATCGTGCTGGGATGTATGGCAGACGACAGCGCCTACTTTATGCGACATACGTTCATACCATTGGTGTTCATTGATACGTACTTCCATGATGATGGCTTGCCGTATGTCAATGTGGGGTTGGAAGACCGACGCGGCGCCTACCTCATCACCGAATACCTTATACAAAAGGGACACCGATCTATCGCGTTTCTTGCTAACAATGGGAAACCACCGCAAGGGATCGACCGGGAGCGACTTACCGGCTACCGTGATGCGCTCAGGGAACATGGATTGCCGATTGATGAGGATGATTACTTGCTTATCAGCCACCGGGCTGATGAACGTCGCGCGTTTCTGCGGGACTTCGTCCATACCCGCATGAAGAAGTATACTGCGTTGTTCTTTTCGTCGGACTTTTATGCAGTGGATGCCATTGTTACTTTGTATGATGAAGGCGTGCGGGTTCCCGAGGACATCTCTATCTGTGGTTTTGACGGCAACATCTTTGCGACTCAGTGCCGTCCTCAACTTACTACGGTAAAGCAGCCGGTATTGGGCAAGGCTGTCTGCGCGGTAAGTATGCTGCTCAGCCTGATCCGCCAGGAGACGCCGAGTCAGCGTAACACTCGACTGGACGTGAGTCTTGTCATTGGAAACAGTGTGAAAGACTTACGCGTTCCATAGACCCTTTCTCCAACAAATGTTGAGAATTGATAGACATCCTCTGGCAAAGCAGCTATACTAGCTGACTATGACCTGACTGATGCTGGCTGACAGTGCAATCGCTTTGACACGATCAGCACGTCCACTGAGCGCGTGTTGGACACGTTTGAGGCGCGAGGCAGCGGTGTAAGGGCGGTTTCTGAGCAGGCAGAGAACATGCACAGTATTATGGAAGAACAAGGAGCCGGGAGTAAGCAGGTGCATGAGATGAGCAGGCGGAACAAAAAAAACATTGCTGTACTGGTCAGAGCGGTGGTACAATGCAAAGTAGGGTAACACGTGGTGCATGCGCAATTTCTTGAGTATAGCATTATTACTTGTATTGGAGAACAACCTGTATTCAGGAATAAGGGAGTGTTTATGAAGTTAACGTATCGTTTAAGTCTTATCGTCACCGCGATTTTGGTGGTAGTTGTGGCAGCTCTGGCGCTCATTATGCTCAACCGTGCAACTTCGATGCAGATGGAAACAGCGCTGCAGAGTCAGGAACGTCTTGCAGCTGAGCATGCAAGGGGCATCAAAGCGCAGTATGAAGAGTATCTGCGAGTTGTGGAAACACTAGCCTCAATGATGGCTGATTATGACTTGAGCAGTGATGGGCAGCAGCGTACTCGGTTTAGCCAGGTTTTGCGCTCAGTGTTAGAGTCTGAGGAAAAGATTGTAGGAGTCTATGTGGTGTTTATATCCAATACTATAGATGCGGGTTGGGATGAGACTTTTGCGGGAACTCCTGGGAATACTGCAACGGGCCAATACGCCAACTGGTATACCAGACAGTCTGGTCAGGTTGAACATTTGACGTACAACGAGGTAGATACGGTGATGGCTTTTATCAATGGGCCTGAAGCTCGGCAAGAGGTGATCTATCAGCCGGTTCTTCAAACAGTTGCTGGCAAGGATACCTTTACGATTAAGATCAGCGCGCCGATCATTCATCGCGCTACTAATCGAGTTGTGGGCCGGGTTGGAGTAAACGTGGATACGGCTTATACGCAAGATGACGTGAACGCGACGATTGATGCGAACCTTGAAATAGCGGCAATGTCGGTTTACTCCCATAACGGTACGATCATTGCCAGTGGTGCTCCTAATCAGGTGGGTCGTCTCCTCAACGACGCGCAAAAGGCGCTCTTCAGTGATCAAGTGGATGTGGCGCACAACGCGGTACTCAATGGAGAGAAACGCAGGTTTTCGCAGCATTCGGAGGTACTGGATATGGACGTGGAGCTTATCCTGTATCCCTTTACGATTGGCAAGTTTGGCGTAACCTGGACTCTGATGTTGGGTACTGAGGATCAGGTGATCCTTGCGAAAGTGCGGCAGATGACCATTTTTACTATTGTTCTTGGTGTTTTGGCGGTGATAGGTGCGGCGATAATCATGTATGGTGTGGCGCATCATATTGCTAAACCGATTGTCGACATATCCTTAACTATGAAAGATATAAGCGAGGGCGAGGGAGACTTGACCAAGACACTTGACTTTAATTCCAAAGATGAAATTGGTAATATGGCCAAATACTTCAATGCCACGTTGGGAAAGATCAAATTTTTGGTTATTACGATTAAAAAGCAGGCTGCATTTCTCTTTGAGATTGGCAATGAGCTTGCCAGCAACATGAGTGAGACGGCTGCGGCGGTGAATGAGATAACCGCGAATATTCAGAGCATCAAGGGTTTGGTGGTGAATCAAAGTGCGTCTGTTACGGAAACCAATGCCACGATGAAGCAGATCACGGGTAATATCGATAGACTCAATAGCCATGTGGACAATCAGAGCAGCAGTGTGGCGAAATCGTCGTCAGCTGTTGAGGAGATGCTTACTAACATCCGCTCTGTTACCCAGACGCTTACCAAGAACACAGACAACGTGAAGGGGTTAATCGAGGCTTCTGAGGTGGGGAAACTGGGTTTACAGGGAGTGGCAAGGGACATTCAGGAGATTTCTAAAGAATCCGAGGGGCTTTTGCAGATCAATGCGATGATGCAAAGTATTGCGAGTCAGACGAACCTTTTATCCATGAACGCTGCCATAGAATCTGCCCATGCTGGGGAATCGGGGAAGGGTTTTGCGGTGGTGGCTGATGAGATACGCAAACTGGCGGAGAGTTCGGGGAAGCAGTCTAAGACTATTTCTATGGTACTTAAGAAGATCAAAGACTCCATTGACAAGATCAGCACGTCCACAGAGGGCGTGCTGGACAAGTTTGAGGCGATAGACAGTGGTGTAAGGACTGTTTCTGAGCAGGTGGAGAACATTCGTGGCGCCATGGAGGAACAAGGCGAGGGGAGTAAGCAGATACTGGAGGCGATTGGTCGGGTGAGTGAAGTAACGCTGATGGTGAAGGACGGTTCTGACGAGATGCGTGAGGGGAGCAAGCAGGTGATCGAGGAGAGCAAGCACCTTGAGCTAGCGACTCAAGAGATAAGCAATGGGATGAATGAAATGGCGATTGGCGCGGCTCAGATCAACACGACGGTGAGTCAGGTGAATGAGATTAGCTGGCATAACAAGGAGAACATTGATATTCTAGTCAGAGAGGTGTCAAAATTCAAAGTGGAATGACACAGAGTAGCGGACTGTTTATGTGTGCTATTCATGTTTTTGCTCTGGCGAAAGGCTGAGCGGTGTATTGAGGCAAGATACTTGTAAGGAATGGTTTGATTCTGCTTGTCTTATTTCTGTGTGCTGCTTCATCAGAACTTGTGCATAAGAAGCTTGGCAGAACGAAACCTACTAGGGTAGAATATAAGCATGTACAAAGAAATCATACTTGCCGCATGGCTTCATGATGTTGGGAAGTTTGCCCAGCGAGCTGATGTGGAACAGTATTACTCGAAAGACATGGAAGGCCAGCTTTGCAAGCTACAGAAAGGCGGCTGGTACAGTCATAAGCACGTTCTGTATACCGAAGGGTTTCTGCAATCAATGAAGGATGTGCTGCCGGGAGAGTTAAACACAGCGGAGGTGATACGCCTTGCCGCGAGTCATCATAACCCGTCCTCATACCATGAGTGGCTTATTGCCCATGGCGACAGGCTGAGCAGTGGTACGGATCGCCGAGATGTGCTTCCAGACAAAGCAGAGGAAACGCCTGCGCGTTTTTATGAGAAGCCACTTACGCATCTGCTTTCTACATTGCACTTGAAAGAGGCGGCGCAGGCTAAACGGGCATACAGTCCACTTAAAGCGCTGGAGGAGGACGCGATACTTGCCGTAACGCACAGCAAGGTGAGCAAGGAACAATACCGAGTGTTGTGGGATCAGTTTGAGCGGGATTTTCTGGCGCTCAAAGGCTTGGCGTATCCTGAGTTTATGCTTGCCCTTGATACGCTTCTTGAACAGTATTTCTGGTGTATTCCGTCGGCTACTAACGATGACTCGGATATAAGCCTGTATCAGCACTCAAAGACAACGGCGGCCTTTGCGGGCGCTCTGTACCGGTATCACGAGGCGCGGCAAATGGAAACGCCAGAGGCGCTTGATCATGATGAGCCGAAGTTTTTGTTTATAAACGGCGATATGTCGGGGATACAGAAATATATCTTTGACCTGAAAGGCATGGGTGAAAACGCCAATCTGCTTCGCGCCCGCAGTTTTGAGTTATGGGCATTGAGCGAGATTATGGCTGAACATGTTGCCGCGCAATGTAATGTTTCGCGGGAGCATATCGTTACTTTGGCTGGTGGTAAGTTTTTATTACTGGTTCCGAATACGGACGAGGTGCGGAAGCTCGTGCCGGAACTGAGGCTTACACTTGAACGGTATGTTATTGATGAATTCGTGGGGAAACTGGCGTTTGTGCTGAGTGATGGGGTTCCAGCTTCTTACGCTGATGTGCGAAAAGAGGGCATACAAAAGTTGCTTAACAAGATTGCTTATGCTGCTGAGTGTGCGAAACAGCGGAAGATGCAGGCTGCGCTTATGGCGGATGGGCAGGTGCTTGGTTCGCTGTACGATAACCTTCCGTGGAAGAATGGAGAATGCACGTGCTGCGAAACCATGCCTAACGAATTTGCGGGAAACGATGGGAATCTCTGCCGCAACTGCGCGGACCTGATTGATATTGGGCGTGATTTACTGCGGGCAAACAAAATCATTCTGAAACCAGAAACGTTGTCGCATTTTGGGCTTATGCTCAAAATAATAAAAAGAGACGACTTGTCCTTTGGTTCTTTTATCAATGAGTTTAAGCCTCGCTATCCGCTCATGTTTTTGCCTTATGTGGCTCCGTGGAAAGATGAAGCTCGCGGTGAACTCAAAACGTTTGAAGAAATCGCCGATACTTCTGTTGGTGCGAATAAACTGGCGATGTTCAAGGCTGATATTGACAATCTGGGGCTGATGTTTACCTCTTCAATGGGCGAGGGTAAAGATAACCGTATGTCTTTTTCGCGCTATGCACAGTTAAGCCGTCATCTGCATTATTTCTTCTCAGCGTATTACGCGCAATTTGTCCGTAATAATCCCGAATACACTGAGAAGATATACACGGTGTTTTCTGGTGGCGATGATCTCTGTGTGCTTGGCGCGTGGGATACTGTCATGTGGTTTGCGGCGGATTTTAGAAAAGAGCTTGACAGGCTTACCAACACCAATCCGTCAATCACCCTTTCCGGCGGCATTGCGCTGGCAAGTTCTTCTCTGCCCGTGCGGAATATCGCGGAGGAGGCAAATGCCGCGCTGGATGAGGCGAAAAAGCGGATAGTAAAAGGCAGTCTTGTTAAAGACGGCATATCGGTGTTTGGCGTTACGGTGGGCTGGGATGAGTACAAAAAATATCTTGAATATGGCGAACAAATAGTTCAATATATGAAAGAAGATAAACTGAGCAGTAGTGTTGTATACCAGATGATAGACCTTGCCAACCGCGCAAAAAGCGTTAAGCAAGGTAATTTGCGCGATCTTGTCTGGGTGAGCAACTTCAACTATATGGTAGTGCGGAATATCAAGGATAAAACAGTGAGGGAATGGTTTATGCAATTGGGTACGACAGATGCCATTGAAAAATCGCGTATTGCGGTGAGTTATGCTTTATATAAGCAAAGAAAAAACAAGGAGAACTAAATGGTAGATAATAGAGGACAAAGAGAGGGAGATGGGAGGCCGCAGGCGTTACCGCCGGTTGCTATCAAGAGTTTTTACGCTGATGGCGAAAAGAATCCCAAACCTGATCTTTTTAGCGATACGGCGAGCAAAATCGCTGACACCTTTTTTATTAAAGAGAGCAAGATTGCAGTGAGCAACACCCAACTGCGGCGTTTGTTTGATGAGGTCAAGCGTTTTGATCGGCTCATTGACGCTGTTCCTGAACAATGGGCGGCTCAGTTACCGTACATCAAGATGATCAAATCAAAGATCAACTATGCGGTTGCCCGTGCGATTAGGACGAACCGGTCTGAGGAAGGCGTTTATAAAAATCTCGCTGACTTTATCACGCGGGGCATTGATTTGGTTAAGGAAGCAAAAGACTATCATGTCTTTGTGGCCTTGTTTGAGGCTGTCTATGGATTCTATTATGCGAAGAATCCCAAAAGAGATTAAAAGGAGCAAGCCATGAAACAGATTGCATCAAAAAAGATAAGCGGCTCGCTGGTAGTCAAAACCGGTCTGCATATTGGCGCGGGTAATGACCGGGTCGAAATTGGTGGTATGGATAATCCCATTATCCGCAATCCCCTGACACAGGAACCGTATATTCCCGGTTCGTCGATTAAAGGCAAAATGCGTTCCCTGTTGGAATGGAAGCTGGATAAGGTAAAACAATTCAGCGGTAAGCCCTGTGCTTGTGGTCGCGCTGATTGTCCTGTGTGCCGCGTTTTTGGCAGCGCGAATAACAACAGGGGAAGCGCTGATGATAGCAAGGGTCCCACGCGGCTGATTGTCCGCGACGCGGGTCTTTCCAGTGAAGACCGGCAAAAATTTAATGAGGGTAAACCGATTATTGAGGAAAAACACGAAAACAGTCTGAACCGCATTACTGCTGAGGCAAATCCCCGGCCGATTGAGCGGGTTGTTCCGGGGGTCAGGTTTGATTTTGAGCTGGTCTACCGTGTCATTGACACTGGCGATAACGGGGCAATTGATGAGAGCAACTTTGAAAAAGTCGTAAAAGAAAGTTTGCGGCTTTTACAGAACGATTACCTCGGTGGTGGTGGCACGCGGGGAAACGGGCGGATTGAATTTGCCAGTCTGCGCGATGAACACGGAAAAGAGATTACGCTTTAAGGCGGTGTTTATGACACTATACCGAATCACGCTAGAAATACATTCTTCGCTGGTAACGTTGCTTAAAGGCGACACCTTGTGGGGACACATAGCCTGGGGCATTGCTAATCGAGAAGGAGACGAGGCTGTTGCGGCTTTTCTTGAACAGGAAAAAAGCGGGCAGCCCCCGCTCATTGTTTCAAGCGCGTTTCCCAAGGACATGATATGCAAGCCTTTGCCTGAACCTAAACTAAGAGAGGGAACCTTAACTCGGGAAAAATACGCGGACATCAAGAAAAATAAAAAGATACAATACGAAGCTGCGTCTCAATATTTTTCTAACACACCGGATATGTCATACAAGTATTCCGCGTTTTTTAAGACAAGGCAGTTCATGCATAACGTGATAAACCGCGCAACAAACACGGTGCTGGACCAGGGGCTTTACGCGGTGGAGGAATACTGGGCGGAAATATCGGAATGGGATGTATACGCGCTGTCGTTGTTTGACGCGGCGCGGGTTACGCAGCTTTTTGAGATGGCGCTTGAAAACGGCTATGGTGCGGACACTTCCACAGGCAAAGGCAGGATAAGCGTTAAACAAGGTGCGGAACCGGTTGTAGCTAAAAATAAAGGCAGCGCAACATACATGGCGCTTGGGCCTTTTGTGCGCCATCAAAATATCGAAAATCTTCGCGCTGATATTTTTGTCAGAACCGGCAGAATTGGCGGTATGTTTGCTTCTGTTTTATCGCCGTATAAAAAAACTGTTTTATTATACGATGAAGGCGCGGTGTTTACCTCGAAAACGCCGCTTGAGTACGCGGGTGCGCTGCTTAGCGGTGTTCATAAAGATAAGCGCATTTGCCAGTCCGCGTTTACGCCGGTCATAGCCATAGCATGAGGAGAAAAACATAATGGCAAAACAACAATACACCGTAAGCATAAGGCCGCTCACCGGCGTTCACATTGGAACAGGGAAAACATTGACGCCGCTGGATTATAAAATCGCCACTAAAATTGGGGAAGTTGATTTCAAAAAGCCGATGTATTTCAAATTTTCCAGCGACAAAATACTTGAGCGGCTCATTGCAGAACAAAAAGACTTGACAGCTTTTGATCGCGCAAGCGTTGCTGGAAACATGAAAGAGTTACAGAAGTTTTTTAATGATCAATGTACGGAAATCAGCGATACTGATTATCCTTGTGATGTAACTGCCAGTTTTATTCAAAAGTATAAAGAAAATAGAAGTAAAGACCCTCTTGATAACTCGGCGGAAGTTCTGTCTATGTATCATACAGAAGGTTCACCGCGTCCGGCTATTCCGGGAAGCTCGATTAAAGGTTCCTTCAGAACCGCGATCTTAAATTATCTTCTGGCTGATCCTAATTACAGAAAGCGCTATGATAATTTGCTGCACGGTTATAATGCGCTGTTGGCAGAAAGAAATGAGCGCTTTCTCGTCAGAAACATAGCGCGTTACGAGGCAACAATGCAAAAAGAATTACTCGAATACAATGACGCTAAAAACGATCCTTTTCGCTGTCTCTCAATTGCGGACTGTACATTCAAAGCAAGTGGTACACAACTGACGGGTCTCTTAAAAAATATCTCATGCAGTAAGACAAGCGGGGAACTTAGCGGCCTTGATAAACTGCAAATTCAGGCGGAAGTATTGCGTGGAAGCCTGCTGGGTGGAAAAAATGTTTTCGCTGAAATGGTTATCAGTATTGATACTGATTTACAAGCTACTCGCTTTCCTAAAGATAACAAAAAAACTATGCCACTTTCCATGCAGGAAATCATAGAGTCATGCAATGATTTTTACTGGAGCGCATTTCAGGAAGAATATGACCGGTTCTATAAAAACTCCATTGATTCAAGTCTTCGTATCATCCATGATTTGAAACAGGCCCTTGATACTTCCCGAAGCAAAACCCAGTGTATTTTCCGTGTTGGTCGCTGGAGTCAGGTTGAATTTGTTACCTTTGAGGAAAATTTCCGCAAGCCTAACACGCCTAAAGGCGCGGGCAACACCCGTACCGTGTTTGACTATGACGGCCAGTATGTACCAATGGGCTGGTGTGTTTTGTCGGTGAAGGAGCCAGCGCGCCAGAAGTTTTTGTAAAAAACGGTTCAGAGGTTTTTGACAGCATCACAAACCTCTGTTTTCCTGTCGAACCGCTGGAAAACAGAGGATGTTTGTGAATATTAGAGTTAGGATAAAATAATATCGGTTGTATATATCATTTCTGAGCATGGAAAGCTCAGTTGCACAAACGAAACGCTGGAATTCACCAGCCTGACAGTACGGTGCGGGAAATGTTCCCGCACCGTACTGATAGTCTTATTATATCAGGCGTGGTGTCGATAAGTGGCGCGGCAATGCGGCTCCTTATGAAGTATCAGATTAACACGCTGTTTATCAGTTCAAACGGGCGGTTTAATGGCAAACTGGTTTTTACCAGCGCTAAAAATATATTGCTTAGAAAAAAGCAATATACCATTTCTGATAATGAACAGTAGGCGTTGCCGCTCGCAAAATCCATTGTGATCGCAAAGATCAAAAATGAATTAACATTTGTTCAGCGTATCAAACGAAAAACGAACAGTGATGCCGTGTGCCACAGCGATTCAGGCGCTAAAAGTAACGCTTGATCGCGCTGAACAGGTGCGGACACTCGATGAACTGCGCGGCTATGAGGGTAATGCCGCGAAAAACTATTTCTCAGTATTCAGATATAATTTGATTCCCGACTGGGCTGAATTTCCCAGCCGCAGCAAAAATCCGCCCCAGACCAATGTCAACGCGACGCTGAGTTTTCTCTATACCCTGCTCATGTATCGCGTTGAGACTGCGATTGAAACCGCTGGTCTTGATCCAATGGCGTGGTTTTCTCCACGCCTCTGATTATGGCAAAAACGCGCTAACTTTTGATTTAATGGAAGAGTTCCGCACGCCGTTTGTGGATACCATCTGCTGTTCGCTTTTTAATCTCAATACACTTGCCACCCATGGATTTTGAACAAAAATCCCCCGCTGATATAAAGAAGGCATTGTTTGACCCGAATGAAGGTGAGGCGCCCTCCGAAAAAATAGTTCTGCTTACCCGTGACGGGTTAAAGAAAGTAATTCCAGTGTTTGAGAAAAAAATGGAAAATAAAGTACAATATCAGGGACTTGACCACACTGTTTCCTTAAACACTATTATTATGGAACAGGTAAAGCATCTCAAACGGGTCTTACTGGGTGAAGAAAAAGAATACAAGGGGTTTTTATACCGATGACGTATCTGTTTGCCTATGACATTGTCGATACGCATCGCCGGCAAGAAGTATCAAAAATACTTGAGCGTTTTGGTTTGCGGGTACAGAAGTCATTTTTTCAGTGTGATGTAGAGTCCTCAATGGCAGAGGAAATCAAGCGGACATTACTTGGTATCATCAATGAAAAGGAGGACAGTCTCGTGTTGTATCTGCTCTGTTCAGATTGTCTTCACGGCGCGCGGACCCAAGTCACGGGGGGTTCTTGTTGAAGAAGTGAGTTTTGAGATACTATGAAACATCAGCGCTGGCTCATCTTGTATGACATAAGGGAAGCGAAGTGGCTCCAATGGCTCAAGTGGTTTTGGGCAGAATTGCAAATCTCCGTTTTCCCGCAGAACCGCCGGAAAACAGGGGAGGTATGCGAAAACTATAATTACTTGCAGTTTAAAAAGTTATGCTTACAAAGGCCGGTCTTTCCTCTGCGAGACGGGTGTGTATTAACTTTTTTGCGGGAGGTATGCGAAACTTGCTTTGTAAGTTGCAGTATGGTAAGGAGTTGTGAGGGGTAGTATTTGAACTATTGACCTGATTAAAGGGATTACAACGAGACTTTATTGCTTTTTTAAACTGCATAAATAAGCTCCTATTTAAACTATTGACCTGATTAAAGGGATTACAACCATAGGTAGAAAAGTATCCCATTGATGTCCAAGACTAGAATTTGAACTATTGACCTGCTTTAAGGGATTACAACATTGTTTTTGCTTTGATACGGAGCTGTTCAGGCTTTGATTATTTGAACTATTGACCTGATTACAACATTGTTTTTGCTTTGATATTGTGCAAGACTGCCGATTTTAACCATTGACCTGCTTTAAGGGATTACAACGCTTCTAACGTCTGTCTAAGGTAGTAATCGATCATGATTTGGACACTTGACCTGCTTTAAGGGATTACAACAAGTTTTGGAAAAGTTCGTTATCTTTTCTAGGAATTATAGAGAATATTTTAACACTTGACCTGCTTTAAGGGATTACAACAAGGTACGATAAGGAATGAGGAAATAGTGGCTCTTGTATTTTAACCATTGACCTGCTTTAAGGGATTACAACGCTTCTAATGTCTGTCTAAGGTAGTAGTCAAGCATGATTTGGACAATTGACCTGCTTTAAGGGATTACAACATTGGAACTAGTTCCTGAAACTTCCGATCCGTCTCCTGATTTGAACATTGACCTGCTTTAAGGGATTACAACAAGTTTTGGAACGTGCAAAGTTCGCTATCTTTTATAGGAATTATAGAGAATATTTTAACACTTGACCTGCTTTAAGGGATTATAATGAAGAAAAAACTACTCACTGCCTGCTAATCACTAACCACCTGAATAGCTCAAAATAAAAAGGACGCTCCAAAATGGGCGTCCTTTTTATTTTGAGCTAAAATTCTTACATTACGCGGAAATCTCATACCCCGCGTCGGTAATTGCCGCTTCAATTTCTTTGAGCGCGGTTTGGACAGGGTCATAGCTAAAAGACACGGTTCCGCCTTTAAGATCAACCGATACATCTTTTACACCGGGCAGTTCGCCCGCCGCTTTGGTAACAGCCTTGACGCAATGCTCACAGGACATTCCATCAACTTTCAACACTTTCTTTTCCATGCTTTACCTCCTACAGTAAATCAAAGGGTTTCAAAAACTTGTCCACCTGGACAGGCTTGCCATTTGCATCATCAACCGTTACCTTTGCAAAGACCCAGCCTTCAATACGAGCAGGGTCAACGCCTGCAGCAATAAACGGATCGGGATTTAATACAAAGACAATATCCTTGTCGTTAGTGGCCATGTCTTTCGCCCATTCAAAAAGATTGCCATCCCCAAGGTTCACGCCATAGTGATCCAGCGCACCGTGATAGCCAATTGTGGGGCGTTTCAGTTTGACAATTTGCTCGTATGAGGCAAGGGGCGTAACTTCCCCAGAATATCGTAAGGTCTCCTGTCCGAGCTTTGTCCCTACCATTATCATTCCTTCGTAAAAGGCGAAATTTGCGGGAAGCCTTTCAGGATCAAGGCCCGCCGCAATAAAGGAGGCGGCATCGAATTCCAGCATCACATCATGCAGGGGACTTTCAGCGTAATTCCTGCTCCAGATGAAACGCGCCGCGCCATCCGGAGCCGTAAGACTCCAGCCGCCATTCATCTCGTCAGGCGTTACCGACTGGGGAATCTGCCGTAAAACCTTGTCAAAGGATTTTGCAGAGTCCGCGCCTACCACATCGAGTTTCTCACAGGAAGCTGCCATAAGTACAAGCAAGACGGCAAGTCCCGTGCCAGCTATTTTTATAGACTGTTTCATTTTGTACACTCCTAATTCTATTTAGCAGCACTCACGCACTGTCGCTGTTTCTAAAATTTCGGGACGGGGCCTGGCCGCTCCGGGAGCCTTGAAGCGTTTGAGCCGCAAGGCGTTGGTCAGCACAGACACGGAACTCATACTCATGGCAGCAGCGGCAAATATCGGGTTGAGAAGCGGCCCGCCAAAGAGATAGAGTACACCAGCGGCAATGGGAATGCCTAGCACGTTGTAGCCAAAAGCCCAAAAGAGATTTTGTTTGATGGTACGGATTGTCCGCTTGCTTAGGGTGATTGCCGTGGGTACATCCATTAAATCACTTCGCATTAACACAATGTCCGCACTTTCCATTGCCACGTCTGTCCCGCTGCCAATAGCAATGCCAATGTCGGCCTGAACCAGCGCCGGGGCATCGTTGATACCATCGCCTACCATGGCGACCTTGCGGCCTTCGTCCTGCAATTTTTTCACTTCAGCGGACTTGTCCTGCGGCAGTACCTCAGAAAGCACGCGGTCAATGCCTACTTGCTTGGCAATTGCGGCGGCAGTCTTTTTGTTGTCTCCGGTTATTATGGCAACTTCGATACCCATGTTGTGCAGACTTTCAATAGCAGCCTTGCTCGACTTTTTCAGCACGTCCGCGACAGCTACAATTCCAGCCAGTTTGCCATCCAGAGCAACGTACATCGGGGTTTTGCCTTCACTAGCAAGGCGGTCGCTTTCCCTTTCAAGTTCAGCAAGGGAAATGCCTTTTTCATCCATGAGTTTCCGGTTACCCGCCAATACAATAACGCCTTGTATGCTTGCTTCAATGCCCCGACCCGTAATGGCCTTGAAATTTTCTGCAGCAAAAATTGTAAAGCCCTGATTTTGCGCTCCACGCACAATGGCCTCTCCCAGTGGGTGTTCACTACCTTTCTCGGCAGAGGCAGCTATTTGTAACAAATAGTCTTGCTCTATTCCAGCAGCCGTAACCACATCGGTAACTTCGGGCTTACCTTCGGTGATAGTGCCGGTTTTGTCAAAAACAATCGTGTTGATTTTATGCGCAGTCTCAAGCGCCTCGCCGCCTTTAATCAAAATGCCATTTTCCGCGCCTTTGCCAGTGCCAACCATAATCGCAGTCGGCGTGGCAAGGCCCAGAGCGCAGGGGCAGGCTATGACCAGCACGGAAATAAAAATTGTCAGGGCAAATTCCAACGTGGATTTTCCGGACGGCAGGCTTACCAGACCTGCAGATGACGCAGCAAACCATGCAATGCCGGAAACAAAGGCGATGAGGCACACAATAGGCACAAAGTAACCTGAAATAATGTCGGCCATTTGCGCTATCGGAGCTTTGCTGCCCTGAGCGTCTTCTACCAGCTTGATGATTTGCGCCAGAACAGTTTCCTCACCAACTTTCTCCGCCCTAAAACGAATAACACCGTTGGCATTAATCGTCGCGCCATAAACCTTGTCGCCACTCTTTTTATCAACCGGCATACTTTCGCCAGTGAGCATTGATTCGTCAATGGCGGTTTGACCTTCGGTAACAACGCCGTCCACCGGGATTTTGGCGCCGGGCTTTACAACAATGATGTCCCCGGGAAGAACCTCGTCAATGGGGATTTCTTTTTCCACGCCCTTCTCAATAATGAGTGCAGTTTTTGGCGCAAGCCCCATCAGCTTTTTGATGGCCTCGCTGGTACGGCCTTTTGACACGGCTTCAAGGGATTTCCCTAAAAGGATGAGCGCGATAATTACTCCGGCAGTTTCAAAGTACAGTGCATCCACAGCGTGGAAATTACCACCGGCGATTTCAAAAATGTTGTAAATACTGTAAAGCACTGCTGCGGAGGTGCCGACAGCGATCAGGCTGTCCATGTTAGGGCTTCGGTGCAGAAGGTTTTTGAAGCCCACTGTGTAGAATTTATTCCCCGCGATGATGATCGGAATAACCAGCAACAGTTCCGCCAGGGCATAAACCAGGGGGAAATTCATCGGACCTAAGGCTTTGGGAAAGGGCAGGGTAACGACCTTTATCATCGGAACCATTGCGATATAGAGTAAGGGAAGCCCTAAACCAGCGGCAACGATGAATTTGGTCCAGAGCGTTTTGATTTCCTTTTCTTTGCGGAGTTTGTCCTGGTCAATGGCCCCTTCTTTGGAAAAATCAAGCGCTGTGTAGCCCGCTTTTTCAATGGCTTCCTTGATAACGGAGATTCGGACTTGCTGGGGATTGTAAACTACGGTGGCCTTTTCTGTGGCAAGGTTCACTGAGGCGCTTTCTATGCCTTCCAGCTTTTTGATGGCTTTTTCAACCCGCTGGGCGCAGGCTGCGCAGGTCATACCGCCAATGGGAATAGTCGCACGTGCGCCTTTTGGTTTATCCAAGACCTCATAGCCGATTTTGATAACCGCTTCCTTGACGCTGATTAAGGTTTGGCTGCTGGTAAGCTCAACGAATAATTTTTCGCTGGCAAGGTTCACGGTGGCAGTGCTAACACCTTCGATTTTCCGCACGGTCTTTTCAATCCGTCCGGCGCAGGCAGCACAGGTCATGCCGCCAATAGTGAGGGTAACTTGAGTTACTCCCGTTTGATTTTCCATTTAACCTCTCCTCCAGCGGGCAAAAATCGCCTTTGCTTCTTTCAGGAACTCTTTTGATATGGTAATGATCGTATCGGTTACTGTTTTGTTTTGTGAGAAAATCGGCACAGGGTTACAGCCGCCGCTTCTCACTTCAACCTGACTCATGCGGAAACGGTTGCCGCAGTTCTGGCACACCAGCACAGTGCCTTGCTGTTTATAAAAGCCCCGGCCTGAACCGTAGCAGACCTGACAAGTATTGAAGGCCGTACGAATTGTGCCGTCCGGCGCCTTAACCGCCAGTACTTCGAGGCGGGTTCCGTCAATGTCCACTGGATAAAAGACCACGTTTCCCGTGAGTTCCGCAATCGGGATAACCAAGTCTCTGTCAGCGATTGCGGGTTTTACCACGTTAAGTTGACTACTCTGTCCGAAAGCGGGTGCTAGTCCGATAGCGGAACTCATTACCAATAAGGTTCCCACCACAATAAATGTTTTGTTCATCTTTTCCTCCAAGTATTTTTTTCTACGGGGGCTGTTTTCAAAACAAGCGGTTTCAACGGCCTTCCGTACATATCCCTAGTAATATCATTTGCCGGATGGTTTTCAGCGTTCCACAACGATGTCCAGCTCCTTTTTTTAACTATCATGAACATAGGAATTTTGCATGAGGTATAACACCTAATGTAACCTCCAAAAGCAATATAACACAAGATTGTGTCAGAATTATGTCTTTTATTCATCGTTCTGATTTTTTTTGTTTCTTCTTTGTAAAAGCATAACAATGACAATCGCAGCCGCTGGAACTATGCAATGCCAGTGGCTTAGTATGAAATCCATGTTTTAGCCTCCAAAAGGAATGTAACATAAGATTGTGTCAGAATTATGTCTTTTTGCCTCTTTCTTGCAAAAGTATAACAATGACAATCACGATAATCGGAACTAGGTTCAGAAAGTACCCGACTAGGCTCTAAGCTGCTCACGGTATGCTTAGAAGGTATCACGGTATGCTTAGAAGGTATCACGAGCAGCTCTGAGCTGCTCACGATATGCTCAGAAGGTATCGCGGTATGCTCAGAGGACATCGTGGTTAGTGAAGGTCTTGGTTTCAGTTTTAAGCTATTCATGCTTCGGCTCCACCGCAGCAGCCGCCGCCACCGACAGCCGCTGCTGTTTCAAAATAAGCCTCCGGATAAATCTGTGTTTCAAAGTTGGAAACGTCCGTCTTTATCGCCTCGATCATATCTGCGTCTATGTTGTTTAAGTCGTCCACTACTTTTATATAAGCATAAAACACGTTATCGCCGGTCGAAAAGTCAAAATCACTGGTAGGCATTAACTGAATAATGTTTTCACCCTGGTTTATGTCAAGCTGGGTGTAATAGGCCGGGAAGATGAGGCGGGTGTTTCCAGGATCAAGCGAATCGTTGTTGATACTCAACATAGCCGGCATATTCCGCTGTAAAACAACAATCGCGGGTTCTATGCCGTCATCATGGAGCTTGATGGCGATAGTCTGATAGGGGAAGCCATAGGCTTCTGAGTCTTGTATTTCAGCTAACGCGATACTGTCCGTAGGAATGGACACACCGGCTGGAGTGGGATTAAGATTCGGTTCGCTAATGTCAGTCACGCTCTGGCCTTCCTCGACTACGGTAATAGAACTGCGGATCATGCCCATCCAGCAGGAGTAAGAAAATCTGCCGGTTTTTTCAGGAGTAAACTCAATGATGTTTTCACCTGGGACAAAGCGGTGTTCGATTTTGTATTCACGGATTATCATACGGTTGTTGCAGCTGTTAATACTGCCCTGTGGGGCTGTGATAGTCCATCTGACCGGAATGCCCTGCTGTACAGTGATCGCCGGATAACGTCCGGGAAGCAGGGTAGAATTAACTATCTGCATGCCCTTTTCAATAATAGCTGTGGATGCTTCATTTCTGCCTGCCGCTGTTCTCGGCGCGAAGGGATTCACAGCGGCGGTGATTTTATCGGTAACATTAAAATCGAAACTGGAAAGCCCCCAGCCGTAAGTGAACATGGTCATGCCCATAACGATTACAAGAATCGCACCTATCTTCATTATCCAATGGGTAAACTTCCCGCTAAGCAATGAACTCAATGCCCCGACGCCAAACATTAAGGGAACTGTTCCCATACTAAAGAGGAACATCGAAATACCTCCGGCAATGGGGCTGCCAGTAGACAGGGCGTACAGCTGCATAGCCTGCAAGGGGCCGCACGGCATAAGGCCGTTTAAGAGGCCGATAATAAGCGGGTTCTTGTTATTGGTTTTTTGTTCGTTTATTTTCTTTGCAAAAACTGCCGGCATACGCAGGTTGAAACGACGCAGGACACTCCCAAAGGAACCCTGAAAAATGCCGAGCATATTGATGCCCATGATCACCATAAACACGCCGGCGATTAACTGCACTATGCCTTGAAACTGCCCGGAAACTGAGACAAGCGAGCCTAAAGCCCCGACCATAACCCCGACAATGGTATAGGAAACGACCCGTCCGGCGTTGTAAAGCACAGCCGGAGTAAGAATCGCAAAACGACTGCCGTACCTGCCCGGCGCAGCCAGGTAGCGGACTGCTGGTATACACTGGGAAAGGTTAATGCCTCCGCACATAGCGATACAGTGTATTGATGTAATAAGACCGATGACAAAAAGCATCCCATAGCCCATGCCTGCTTCTGCAAGAGGGAAGGCCGACGTGATAGTGCTGATACCCAGACCCCGTGCCAGCATAAAGAGGGCAATGATGATTACCAGGGTCCCGATTATTTCTGAAACCGGAGCCTTCTCGCTATCGTCAAGAACCTTGTAATCCAGTTTCTCAACAACCGCTTTTATCTCGTTAAATGTTACCACTGAAGCGTTCCAGGTAACGGTTGCCGTGCCGGTATTGTAATTAGCTAGAGCTTCTTCCACTCCTACAGTGCTTTTCAGCTTCTTTTCAATCCGGTTTTGACAGTTTACACAAGTCATGCCACCGATACGAATTGTCTTTGTTGACATATCATAAACCTCCGCTTATGTTTAATACTGATTTGTTCGCCTTTTACTTTCTTTGATACTTTGAATCTAGCAAGGGATTGTGTCAGAATTATGTCAGCCTGAAATATAGGGTAATTTTTTTCGTTTCCCACTGGGGACCTTCGAGAAAGTCTGAGTTGTCATAGTTTTGACACAATTTTATGATAGTGTAAAGTCATGGGTTAGAGAAGAGGTGAAAAGTGAAACGTATATTTTCTATCAGTCTACAAAACCGGCTGGCATTAACGTATGCCCTCTTTATCGGTTTTGCGCTGGCTGTGTTGACGGTCATTATCAACATTTTTACTGGACTTATTTTTACTTCGCTGGTAAAAACGAACATTGCGGCGAAAAGCACGGAGATTGTCCGGGTGGTGGGCGAGCGGTACAATCCCATGAGCCGTGGTTTTGACACTGTTATTATAGAGGCGATAGGCATGTACTTTGTCCATGAAGGGTATATCACCACTGTAGAAGATGAAAGCGGGGGCTTGGTGTGGGATGCGCGTGCCTGTGATATGCGGGAATGTATAACCGTGATATATGAGATTGCTGGACGCATGGAAGGGCAATTTGGTATGTCAGGTGCAATGCGGAAGGAGCAGTACCCGATCATGTACGCGGGCAGAACTGTAGGAATCGTTACCATTGAAACGTATGGTCCCTATTTCTATAGTGAAACGGAAAGTACCTTCCTTGCTTCGATTAATCGACTTCTCGTTATAGCTACTATTATCTTAATGGTTACCAGTTTTGTAATTTCGGTTATTCTTTCCCGCGCCATTGCCCGGCCTGTCAATAAATCTGCTGAGGCTGCCCGGCAGATTGCGAAGGCTCATGCAGGGGGCGTGGGTGGGAAACCGCTTACGATTAGGATTGATGACAAGTGCCAGACAAAGGAACTAGCGGAACTGGCTCGGTCTATCAACAGTCTGGCCGCTGAACTGGAGGAAGCGGAATGTCGCCAAAAGCAGCTTACGTCTGATGTGGCCCATGAACTGCGCACTCCTCTTACCTGTTTGCAAGGGGATATTGAAGCCATGATTGATGGCGTGTATAAGCCTGACAGAGAACGTCTTGAGAGTTTGCATGAAGAAATCATACGCCTTGCTGGTCTGGTTAATGACCTGAATACCCTGACAAGTCTTGAATGGGAACGCCTTACTCTGAATAAGGCTGAATTTGATTTAGCGGCTTTACTGCGCGTAACAGCGGAACAGTTCAGGGCTGCTGCTGCTGAAAAGGGTGTTGAAATACACCTGTGCCTTGTTGAAAGCCTGCTTACCGCTGACTATGACCGGCTGAAACAGGTATTTATTAACCTTCTGTCCAACGCTGTGAAGTATACTGACAATGGCTGTGTAATCGTTAGTGTGCAAAAAGCCACCACGGTTGGAGTGGAATGGGAAGTTTTCATCACTGATACAGGCATTGGCATACCAGAAGTGGACTTGCCCCATATTTTTGAACGTTTCTACCGTACCGATAAGTCTCGCAACCGCAGTACTGGCGGTGTTGGGATAGGTTTAGCCATAGCCGCAGCCATTGTCCACGCCCACGGTGGAACTATCAGCGTCGAGAGTAACGGCAAGAGCAGTGTTTTTAAGGTGGCGCTGTGAAACGGCATAGGGAAGGCGCGGTTCTGGGCGGTTCTGGGCGGTAACCGCAAAGCACTGGCTATAGCTGCAGAGGAAAAACCGATTCAAGCACTCATTTTTACCTGTCTGATCTCTTTATCCAGGGCATTCAGGGGCCTTGCTGAGGAATAGCTCTAGAATAGCTTTCCAAGATATATCTACTACATCTATCCTTCCGTGCTGGCGGTGATATAAGCCGCCAAACTGCCAGTCTTCCGCTCGTTGAACTAGGCCAGCCCGCTTAGGATTCTGATCTATATAGTTAAATACCTGCCAAAAATGTCTTACATCATTGATAATCTCTGAGAAAAACCGTTTTCCCCAGAGATGTCCACCCTTTTTATTGTGTAATTTGTTCCAATGCTTCGCAAAATTCCCCTTGATCCACTGCATTATGATGGAAAGAGACTGATCCTTTTCTGGTTTGATGAGTAGATGGATGTGATTATCCATGATACAGAAGTTGAAAAGCTCAAAGGGGTACTTTTCTTTTGCTCTTGTGATGTAGGCCAAGAGTAGCTCCTTGATCAGTGGCGATTGGAGGTCCATTTCGTAACGGTTAATTTCCGAGGTAACGTGATAGATTGCCCCGGGCTGAATTTTTCTGTAGTGTCCCATACCTATGATAAGGCCCTGGGAAAGTGCATTGCTTTGAAGTTTAGTCAAGTTTGAAGTTTTTTTGTGTCTGGCACTATGTTATGTGTGTTATGTGTCTGGCACCTTTGTGTAGGTGTCTGGCACCATGTACGTGGGTGTGTCTGGTATGTGTTATGTGTCTGGCACCTTTGTAGGTGTCTGGCACTTTTTTGTGTGTTAGGTGTCTGTACTATGTACGGTACGTGTTATGTGTCTGGTATGTGTCTGGCACTACAGCCGAAGCTAGCTGATCTTTGATACCAAGCCACTTGACAGGATCGCGGCGTCGTGCTTAATTTAATTGAATCTTGCTTTCTTTTCCAATCACCGGTCCCGTTTCGGGGCCGCTTGGCGCGGAACTCAGGTTCTGTGAATCTTTTCTTTTTTGAGGAGGAATACTATGAAAAAAGTATTCAAAATGGTGTCTTGTGCCGCACTTATGGCACTTATTTCCACCGCTGCGTTTGCTACAGGTAGCCAGCAGCAACAAAGCACGAGCGGAGGTGCTGCAAGCGATGGTCGAACCGAGCTTCGGGTATTAAACTACACGGACCTTTCGGCCGCGAATGCCGCCGCAGGCATTACGCGTATCTGGGACGGGTTCTCACAGGCGAACCCAGACATCAGGGTTGTTCGAGAGGACCTGTACAACGAGCCGTTCCATGAGAAGACATCGGCTTATGCTGCTTCTGGCCAGCTCCCTGACGTGGTGTATGTGTGGCCCGCAGGCCGCTCGACCACCGTTCATACACAGCATCTGCTGAAAGACCTGGGGTCTCTGGTAAGACAGGACGGCTTGGACAAGACGCTTTCATCCACCGCGCTTGATGTTTCTGGTCAGGCTGCCGGCTACCTTGCCATGCTCCCCCTAACCGTTACCTCCAGCCACGCCTTCTTTGTGAACCTCGAAGTGCTGAACGCCGCCGGGCTCAAGCCCGCCACCACCTACGCTGAACTCAAGGCACAGGTACCGGTACTCAGGGCTTTGGGCAAAGATACGGTTATCATGGATAACCAAAGCGACTGGGTGATGCAGTCTTGTCTCTTTTCCACGATAGCCGGGCGCTTTGGCGGTGTGGGCTGGGAGAAGAAGATACTTGACGGCCAGGTGAAGTTCACGGATGCAGACTTTGTCGCCGCGCTTACCTTCATCAAGACCCTCTATGACGATGGCGTTATTCAGCAGTCTTCACTCAGCGCGGCTTATGGCGATGGACTTGGACGCTTTGCCAATGGCGAAGGCGCCTACTTCATTGACGGCGACTGGCGTGTCGGGTCCTTTATTACTGACCAGACCACCAAACAGGCGGTCATTCCCCCTGAGCGTCAGGGTAACTTCATTATGACCGTGTTCCCAGACATCGCGGAAGCCAAACTCAACAAGTCAACATCCACCACCCTCGGCACTGGTTATGGCATCAGCGTGGCGGTTCCCGCCGGCTCTGCTAAGGAACAGGCTGCGTGGAAGCTTATCAAATGGCTGCTCAGCACTGAGATCCAAACCTTCCAGGTTGAGACCGGCGCTATCTCTACACCCGCAAACACTACAGTTGATGTGTCCAAACTGAGTCTTGAGCCTTTGCAGAAGCAGTCTGCCAACTTTTCCAGCCAGTACACCGCTGGTACTGTGGTATTTGACGCCGTGTTTGACGCCTCTATAGCCACGGTATGCAATATCGGCTTGCAGGAGATCGGTTTGGGTTCTAAGACGCCCGTGCAGGTTGCGCAGGACATCCAGCGCGCCTATGACGCATGGAAAGCTAAACAGTAATTAGTAACCATGCAATCAAGGAAAAGGCTGGCCGGTCATGCTGGCTGGCCTTTTCTTTTCATTAAAAAATGAAAAGGAGCAACGAGTCGTGAAAAATTTAACGTCTAGGAGTGAGGAACGGGCTTCGTACCTGTTACTGGCACTACCTGCTGTCATCATTTACTTTTCTGTTGTAGCCTTCCCAACGGTATTTTCGGTGATACTGAGCATAAGCAACTACAATGGTGGTAAAATTTTTGGCAATCCTAATATTAAATTGGTGGGACTGCAAAGTTATGTGGAAATCTTCACTAATCCCAATGGTTACTTCTGGCTTGCGCTGAAAAACAATATGCTTATTGTGTTGGTGTCGGTGTTTGGACAGATTCCGCTTGGCTTTGCTCTTGCCTACATACTTTCGCGTAAGCTGGTCCGTGGGGACGACTTTTTTCAAACTGTCATATACCTGCCGAATGTCATCTCTGCGGTCATCATTGGTATCCTGATGAAGAACTTTTTCCTCAATTCAAACAGCGTCTCTATGCAGATCATCAGAATCTTCAACCCGTTGGCGCAGTATTCTATCGGTCAGGCACCCATGGCGCCTGTACTGGTCGTGATGCTCTGGATGTATACCGGTACTTATGTGGTCATCTTCCTTGCGAACATACAGCGCATTGACGTTTCTATCATTGAGGCGGCAAAGATCGACGGTGCGAGTGAGTTTCAAGTTCTGCGCTACATCACGCTGCCTGCCTTATCAGGAGTGATCGTTACTAGCGCCATTCTTGCCATATCTGGCTCACTCAAGTCCTATGACCTAATCTATGTGATGACCAACGGGGGTCCGGCGAACCGTACCAGTGTGCTATCGTTGTATATGTACATGATGGCGTTCCGGGGCGCGCCTAATTACCCGCTGGCGAATGCAATCTCAACAGTCATGGTGCTGATCAGCTTCGCTCTCATCGCCCTTACCAAGGCGGTTGAAAAACGCTATGGCGGAAAGGAGTAACGTATGGCTGACGTAAGAAAAGGCCCGATCTGGGCAAAGATTATCATTTATCTGGTGATGGCGATTTTTACCATCATGGCGATTTACCCGATCTTCTGGCTCATTATCCAGTCGTTCAAGACTACGCAGGAATACATCACGTCAAGCAAGCTGGCTTTGCCCAAGATGTGGTACTTTGATAACTACCCGTATGCGTGGAACATGGCAAATCTCGGCGGTATGATGCTGAACAGTATATTCTACACGTTTATCACGGTGGGTGCGGTGATTTTGCTGGGGACCATGGCGGGTTTTGCTTTTGCGCGTATCCCGTTTAAGGCAACGCCGATCCTGCATGGTATGTTCATTGTGGGCATACTGCTGACCCTGCAATCGATCATGGTGCCGCTCTTTCTGATGACCAACGCCGTTGGTTTATACGACACGCGCCTCGGCGTACTCATTCCCTATATTGGTTTGGGCTTACCGATGTCGGTGTACCTTGCCACTGAGTTTTGCCGCAGCATTCCGATGGCGCTGGTTGAGTCGGCGCGTATAGATGGAGCCAAATACCTGCAAATCTTTGGCTCCATTGTGTTTCCAATGCTTGCGCCGGTGGCAATGACCATTGGTATTATGACTTTTTCCGGCACATGGAACGAGTTCATGCTGATAAACATTCTCACCTCCAGCGACTCGATCAAGTCATTGCCAGTAGGCATCAACAAGTTTGCCGGCGCTCTTGCCACAGACTATGGCAAGCAGTTCAGCGCTTTGGTTATCGGCATGGTTCCAATGGTGGCTTTCTACCTCATGTTCCGTAAGCAGATTACCAAAGGCGTCGCAGCCGGCGCGGTGAAAGGTTAAGTGCATCTCAAGGGCTGACTAATAGGGGTGAATGATCATCGATCATTCACCCCTAGCTTTAGTCAGGATACTTCGCTCTGCGCTCGTCAACAACAGCCTGTGCGCCGGAGGCAAGCCAGTCATTGATTAGCGATGTCCACAGCGTGTCAAACTGTGCCGGTGGGCAGATGATCAACTGAGTGTATACTACCTTTGCTTTTTCCACCAGGGTCTGGCTCAGGGGGCCAGCTACCGTCAGCGGTGAAGTAGGCTTAACCACTACAGCGGGGCGGCCATTAGCCAGGGCGATATTGTAGGCACGCTGGATAATGTCAGCTGAATAGCTATAGCCCGCGGCTAATGCCCTGACGCTGGCGTCCTGCGTTTCGAGGAACAGGCCGTTCATCGGCATGGTGTAGTCGATATTCTGGCTACTGTTCATGATCCACGTGGTATCCGCGGTTGCGGCTGGGTCAAGTTTTATTATGCCATCGGAATCAATAGTATGGGTGATTCCCTCTGGCCCGGTCTGAACGAAGTGGTAATTCTCGTACTTGGACAGCCAGTTCAGGTAACGCATTGCCGCGTCAGGGTTCCTGCATGAAAGGGGAATGAAATAGAAGAGACCAGCTTCATCATAGATGGTTTTTGTCGTAACCCCATTCGCATCGGTGATGCAGTCCACAGGGATTATGTCAGCATCCGGAACATTAAGCTTAAGCCCGGAAAGCGTTCCATCGGGTTCACGGTAAATGGTATCCCAGTCGCCCGCCCATGAACCGACCACGCCGCTCTTGACAACCGGAGAGACATCCGAGCCGCTCTTGTACAGCGGGAAGTTCGGGTCAATGAGACCATCGTTATACATCTTATTCAGGTACCGGACCCCTTCCTTATATCCGGGGATGAGGAAGTTGCGTTCAGCCACGCTGTTGATCCAGCGCTCTTTGTCACTAATATTGACATCAATGAAGGAATCCATGATAACCCCGGGACCCCAGTCAAGGCGGTCACCGTCAGTGATAAAGGGAACCACACGGGAGACTCCCAGCGCAGCAGCGCTGTCCCTGAAGGCCACAAGGGTGTTATAGTATTCTTCGGTGGTCGCGGGAATCGGAAGCCCGAGTTTATCCAGCCAATCCTTGCGTATCCACATAATGGTTCGGGCTACGTTCATACGTTTTGAGGGGATTGAGTAGATCTCTCCAGTCTGCATATCAACATTGCGCTCGATCATCTGTTTCCCGGGGATGGCTTTGTCCGGTCCAAGGAACTTGTTGAGGTCCTTCAGCGTGGTGTTGATGTACGGCTGTACATTGTAGATTCCGCCCATGTCAGCCCATGTCTGAATATTGTCAGTCGAGTAGGTATAGCACACATCAGGCGGGGTGCCAGCGGCAAAAAGGTTTACCAGGGCGTCAGTCTCGGTCCAACGAGGCACAGCGACAAAGGTAGCATCAATGTTCTCGTCTTGCAGCAGTTTATCATGGATCCACTGCGTCCACTTGTTGTTGATGGGGTCAGTCTTGCCGCCATCAGTGCCACGGTCAAAGATTTCGACCGTGATCTTCACTGGAGCGCTACTAGCGGTAGCGGAGCCACTAGCGGCAGAGCCACCGCTCCTCTGACAACTCACGAATATGAGGGTGCTTGTCAGCGTAACTGCAAGCAACGATCTTACTATTTTCTTCATAAAAATCCTCCAAAAAATATTCTTACCCTTAAAATTGATAGCCGGCGATTTAGCCACCGCTCTTCCCATGAGGTGAGGGGCTAACAGCGTAGGGGCAAATGATCCATTCACCCCTAGCTATATAGAACTTAGTTAGGATATTTTGCTCTGCGTTCGTCAATAACAGTCTGTGCGCCAGAGGCAAGCCAATCATTGATCAGCGATGTCCACAGCGTGTCAAACTGCGCCGGCTGGCACATGATCAACTGAGTGTATATTACCTTTGCTTTGTCCGCCAGGCTCTGGCTCAGGGGGCCGGATGCAGTCAGCGGTGAAGTAGTTTTAACCACTAGAGAGGGACGGCCATTGGCCAGGGCAATGTTGTAGGAACGCTGGATAATGTCAGCTGAATAGCTATAGCCCGCGGCTAATGCCCTGACGCTGGCTTCCTGCGTTTCGAGGAACAGGCCGTTCATCGGCATGGTGTAGTCGATATTCTGGCTACTGTTCATGATCCACGTGGGGTCCGCCGCTGCGGAGGCATCAAGTTTTACCACGCCATCGGAACCGATAGTATGGGTGATTCCCTCTGGTCCAGTCTGGATGTAGTGGTAATTCTCATACTTGGACAGCCAGTTGAGGTAACGCATGGCTGCGTCCGGGTTCTTGCAGGACGCGGGAATAAAATAGAAGATACCAGCTTCATCGTAGATGGTTTTGGTCGTTACACCATTCGCATCAGTGATGCAATCCACAGGGATTATGTCAGCAGTGGGGATATTAACCTTGAGTCCGGAAAGCGTTCCGTTGGGTTCACGGTAAACTGTATCCCAGTCGCCCGCCCATGAACCGACTACGCCGCTCTTGATAACCGGAGCAACATCATCGCCACTCCTGTACAGCGGAAAGTTCGGGTCAATAAGACCATCGTTATACATCTTGTTTAGGTACCGGACGCCTTCCTTATATCCGGGAATAAGGAAGTTGCGTTCAGCCACACTGTTTATCCAGCGCTCTTTATCACTGATCTTGACATCAATAAAGGACTCCATGATAACCCCAGGCCCCCAGTCAAGGCGGTCACCGTCAGTGATAAAGGGGATCACACGGGAAACTCCCAGTCTGGCAGCATTGTCCCTGAAGGCCACAAGCGCGTTATAGTATTCCTGAGTGGTCTTAGGAACCGGAATGCCGAGTATATCCAGCCAATCCTTGCGTATCCACATAACTATCCGGGCCACGTTCATACGTTTTGCGGGAATTGAGTAGATCGCTCCAGTCTGCATATCAATATTGCGCTCGATCATCCGCCTGCCAGAGATAGCTTTGTCTGCTCCGAGGAAGGCGTTGAGGTCCTTCAGTGCGGTATTGATGTATGGCTGCACATTGTAGATACCGCCCATGTCAGCCCACATCTGAATGTTGTCATTCGAGTAGGTATAACACACATCAGGCGGGGTGCCAGCAGCAAAGAGGTTTACCAGAGCATCAGTCTCGGTCCAGCGAGGCACGGCGACAAAGGTAACATCAATGTTCTCGTCTCGCAGCAGTTTATCGTGGATCCACTGCGTCCACTTGTTGTTCGTTGGGTCAGTCTTGCCGCCATCAGTGCCGCGATCAAAGATTTCGACCGAAATCTTCACCGGAGCGCCGCTAGCAGAAGGCGCGGCAGCAGAACCACTGCCCTGCTGACCATTAGCGAACACGAGGTTACTTGTCAGCGTAACTGCAAGCAACAACATTACGATTTTCTTCATACAAATCCTCCAAAAATATTCTTACCCTTAAAAGGGGTAATTCCATGTAAAATTGATAGCCCGCGCCCTTGTCCGCCGCTACCCCTTGACCGCGCCAATCGAAACACCAGCGATGAAGTAGCGCTGAAGCCACGGATACACAACCAGAATCGGCACAGTGGCAAACATCACCGCCGCCGCCTTCATACCGTCACTCGCAGCAGGCGTACTCGCCGAACTCCCTTCCTGAATCGCCACCTCCAGCGACGATAGGTTATTGATGATGTTATACAGCTTGAGCTGAATCGGGTGAAACTGCGCTGCTGAGGTCATGTACAAGAGCGCGTCAGAGAAGCCGTTCCAACGCCCAACCGCATAGAACAACGCCAACGTCGCCAGCACAGGCGTTGACAGCGGTAGGTAAATGCGAAGCAACACGGTGAACGGATGCGCCCCGTCGAGTTCCGCTGATTCCCGCAAACTTTCCGGCACGCCATAGAAAAAGCTCCTCAGAATAATCATGTTAAACACTGACAGACAGTTTGGAATGATTAGCACGAGCGGATTATTCAACAACCCCAAGTCCTTCATCAGGATATAGTTTGGTATGGTTCCCGCGCCAAAGTACATCGTGAAGATGATGAGCGTGTTGAACATCTTCTTCCCCCGCAGATGCTCGTATGTAAGGGGATAGGCACAGAGTATGGTGATCCCCAGGGATACCAACGTACAAATCACCGTCAGCACAGCTGTCCAGTACATGGACCGGGAAAACGCGGGATCCCGGAACACATACTGGTACGATTCCGTGGTTGGACGTACCGGTACAAACGACACTTCCCGATTGATGATTGCCTGCGGATCGCTGAGAGAACGAGCAAGCAGATTGAGCATGGGGAAGAGACACAACACAATGACCCCCGCCATGATTAGGACGATGACACCATCGCCAACAAGCCGATTAGACCTTACTTTCATTTTTAGCCTCCTTATGTTACCAGATGCCGCGCTCACCAAACTTTTTCGCCAACCGATCTGCCGCGACTAACAGAACAACATTGACGACCGACTGTGCCAGACCAACTGCTGTGGTCAGAGAGAACTGACCGGAACGGATACCAACACGGTATACATACGTTCCCAGCACATCGGCAACCTGCATAACCGTGGGGTTTGCCATAGTATAAGGACGGTCGAACTCACTGCCAAGCATACGCCCAAGGCTCATTATCAACAGCACAATGATAGTGCCGCGGATACTGGGCAGGGTTACGTTCCAGATTTTCCGCCAGCGCCCCGCGCCATCCACCTCAGCAGCTTCATAGAGTTCTGGGTTGATGCCCGTAATGGCAGCCAGGTAGATGATAGTTCCCCAGCCCATCTCTTTCCACACACCAAGACTAATGTAGGTACCGATCCAGAGATTGTTTTCCATTAACAGGTTTATCGGTCCCAGCCCTAGACTCCCCAGAAGCATGTTTATAACACCTCCCTGAGGGGCAAAGAGCTGCACCGCAATACCACTGATGATGATCCACGAAAGGAAGTGCGGCAGGTAGACAACCGTTTGCGTAAACTTCTTGTATTTCTGGAAGGGCAGTTCGTTCATCAAGATTGCCAGAATGACCGGCGCAGGAAATCCGACAAGCAGGTCAAGGATATTCAGCACCAACGTGTTACGCAAGGCGTTTGCAAAATCCCGCGAGGTAAACGCCGTGGCAAACCATTTTAAAATGTTGGTTTCACCACTTGATTGCGCCCAGGGAGAAGTCCAAACCCCTCGAAAAATGTTGTAATCCTTAAACGCGATAACGATATTCGTCATAGGTACATAACGAAATACCAAAAAGAACACCATCGGAATGAGCAGCATCACATAGAGCATCCACATACGTTTGAGATACTCAGTCATGGACTTGCCTTTCATCTCCATTGCCATATAAGCCTCCTAAGAATAGCCGGATGAACATACCTTCCCACCGGACTTTTTTTTGAGTATACAGGTAACTTGCAAGCCTGCACATCGGGAATTTTCCCTATCTTATAAAAGATTTTGTAAATAAGTGATTCAGCGGTCATTGTTGTGTACACTATCTATAGGAGTTTATTATGAACAAACAATACGCCCATCGACAGGCAAAACAGCGATTACGCCTGGTCCGCACCGACGGAACACCGCTGGACCGGGTAACAATACAGGTACGGCAAACCCAGCACGAGTTCTTGTTCGGCGTGGGTGGTTTTGACGCAGTGGAACTTGCCGGCGGAACATCCGACGGCACGCCGCTTGATACAGAGCGGGCAGCAATGCTACAAGAGCGACTTGACCGCATCTTCGCCCTCTGCAACTATGCCACCCTGCCCTTTTACTGGGCACGCTACGAAGCTGAGGAGGGTAAGCCCGACGAGCGCCGCGTTAAGGCAGCAGCACAATGGTACGCCGAGCGCGGTATTGCCACAAAAGGACACCCGCTCTGCTGGCATACAGTCTGCGCCCCCTGGCTGATGAAGTACAGCAACGCACACATCCTTGAGAAACAACTGGCGAGAATCCAGCGGGACATCAGTGCCTTCAAAGGAAGTATCGAGCGCTGGGACGTTATCAACGAAGTGGTCATTATGCCTATCTTTGATAAGTACGATAACGCCATAACCCGCGTGTGCAAAGAATTGGGGCGCGTGCGCATGATTAAGGAAGTGTTCACCGCAGCACGGCAGGCAAACCCCACAGCAACACTCGTGCTGAATGACTTTAACACCAGCGATGAGTACGCGATCCTCGTTGACGGATGTTTACAAGCCGGCGTGCCAATTGATGTGATTGGCATACAGTCCCACCAGCATCAAGGCTACTGGGGCCTTGAGAAGCTGCATACAGTACTGGAACGCTTCGCCCACTTTGGTTTGCCAATCCATTTCACCGAGAACACGATCATCTCCGGAGACCTCATGCCTGCGCACATCATCGACCTCAATGACTGGCAGGTACCGGAATGGCCCAGCACGCCCGAAGGTGAAGAACGTCAGGCGCGCGAGGTTCTTGAAATGTACGAGACCCTGTTCGCGCACCCTCTGGTGGAAGCCATCACGACCTGGGATGCCACTGATGGCAAGTGGCTCGGCGCGCCGTCGGGCCTACTCCGCAAAGATAACAGCCCCAAGCCTGTATATGAGGCGCTCATGGCGAAGATCAAGGGCGCGTGGTGGACTGGCGAACAAAGCCTTGCCACTGACGATAACGGCGAGCTGGAGATTGAAGGCTTCCGTGGTCAATACACCCTAAGTCTGAACGACAAGAGCGCCGCCTTCATCCTTGACGGGAAACAGCCAGTTGTAACACTTATGTTATAGTAAGGAGCGGATGCCCGCTTAGGAAGATCGGGCATCCCTTCTGCATACTGATTTTGATTATATCCCGGCTTGTCTATTGATGTTCGCCCGTATCGCATCCAGAACAGTGCAGAGACATGGCCCATTTCGTCAGCCATGCCAGTTGAAGAAAAAGTTCATTATGTTACCCTAAACCTTATCTATCGTTTACTATAAGCGTAAGGTCTGAAGGAAAAGGGGAAGGGTGTAAAAGTTTTTAGGGAGGGTGTAAAACTTTCTAGGAAGGGTGTAAAACTTTTTAGGAAGGGTGTAAAACTTTTTAGGAAGGGTGTAGAAGTTTTTAGGAAGGGTCTGAAAGATTTTAGGAAGGGTGTAGAAGTTTTTAGGAAGGGTGTAAAACTTTTTAGGAAGGGTGTAGAAGTTTTTAGGAAGGGTGTAAAACTTTTTAGGAAGGGTGTAGAAGTTTTTAGGAAGGGTGTAGAAGTTTTTAGGAAGGGTCTGAAAGATTTTAGGAAGGAGATGTATGTCTTTTTTTAAGAAACCATGGCGAAAAGGGCATTGCCATGAAAGCGCTAGATACACTTAAAAAGCAATAGCGAACTACCAGGACATACAAAGAGAAGAAATTCTTGTCCCTTCCCCGATTCTTCCTTCATATCAAACCCTATTTCTATGTACATCCCATCAATCTGATGGAGTTCAATGGACTTGTGAGAGAAGCAACCGGGTCTTTGGACAACACTAATGAATAAAATTCGTCCAGACACGCGGACCTAAGTCCGGCAGTGGCGTTGTTTTTTTACCCATATCGAGAACATTGAGGAGCCAAGCCATATTTCGCCCGATACACCGCATGGTATACATGCCTTCGCGGTCCTGCCGTGTTTCTTCCGCGCTTGCGCCGTGAATATTGTTCCAATAAACAGTCGGCGTGAGTATGGTTCCAGCGAGGGTGAGATAGTTACAGAGCTGGTGATACACTGCGATAGCTCCTGAGCGCCTTGTTACGACAAGCGCTGCCGCAGGTTTGTAGAGCAGGTTCAGTCCCGCGAAAAACATCCGGTCTAAGAGACACTTAAAGCCGCCCGCAATACCGCCGTAATACACCGGCGATGCCAGAATAATGCCGTCAGCCAGCCGTGTTTTTTCGATATACTCGTTCACACCATCGTCTTTTATGACGCAAAGCCCAGCCCTATGGCACTTTCCACAGCCAATGCACCCGTGAACTGCCTTGTCGCCGACATGAAGCACTTCCACCTCGACACCAGCGCTTCTCAGTTCCTCGCAAACCAGCGAAAGTCCAGCGCTCGTCGTGCCTTTTTCGTGCGGACTGCCATTAAACGCTATTATGTTCATACGTACCTCCATTCATCTCTACTCATAACCTTATTACATGGCTAAAGAAACATCAATAGGAATCTGGAACCACGTATCAGCGATGAAGATCGGTACCTGTTACATCGCTGGCGTTGGGCATAGGGCTTGTCAACATGAAGCAAGGCTGTGAGCATAGCTTGCACAGTAGGCAGCGTGAGTGTATGATAAACCAATGAGGAACAAGAGCGGGATTCTGGACTATGTTGCCGGGGCGCTGGATGACAGGCGCACGCGGTTTGTGTTTCCGTTTGCTATACCGGCGGAGTTCTGGGCGCGGGAGGTTGCGCTGGCTACTGGCAGGCCGCTTGATCCGGGACGTTTCATGGCGTGGGACAGGTTTAAGGAACATGCACTTTCGATAAAACAGACTGGGCGACGGGAAATAAACCGTGCAGTGCGGACGCTCTTTGCCTCGAGCCTGCTGCGAGAAAACCACCGCGAGTTTCAGAAGGGCAAGGCGCTTCTGCGCGACTACATAAACCCTGATTACGCTGATTCTTCGTACAGTTCGTTTATTGGCTCCATTGCGCGGCTCTTGCCGACGCTGGATGCGATTCTGCGTCGGCCTGAAATAGCGGAAATCAGGGACGACGCCTACTTCAATGACCTCAAACTGATTCACGAGCGTTATGCACGGTTTTTAGCGGAGCATAATTTTTATGAGCCGTCGTGGAACCGTGCCGCGTTCAGCGCCTTTGATGAAAAGTGGCTACTGTTTTACCCGGAGTTGGCCGCAGACTGGGACGAGTATGAGGAAGAGCTGCTTCGTCTTGCCCAAGACGCGGGCGAAATCGTGCGGATTATCCCACTCAGCGCGATTGACGCGCCTTCGTGTGAGAACGCACGGGGGGAGGCGGTTCGTGCTGTCATTGGCTCTTACGCGAGGAAGCACATTACCTTCACCTTTTCCGCTGATGAGTACCGCTGTCTTGCCCTACTCACTCGACGGCTTCTGGATGAAGCGCGGCTCAGTTATGAAGACATTGTTATTTCCTTTGCGGGTGGGTCAAATCCTGAGCGGCTGATTCAGGAATTCTGCCTGTATGACATTCCCGTTGACCCGCGTCAGGGCAAGTCTCTGGTCGAGCATCCTGCTGGGCGCATCTTTACGGCGCTTTCTGCCTGCCCAGCCCAGAAGTGGTCGTTTCGGTCGTTGAAGAATCTGCTTCTGGACAAGGCATTCCCTTGGAAGGACAAGGAATGGATTGATCTGCTGATTGACTTTGGTTTGCACTATCGGTGTTTGTCCGGCTTCCACGAAGGTTATCACGACATTGATGTATGGGAAAAGACCTTTGAGCGGCATATCAAACGCGATTTCCTTGAGCGACCAGTGTTCAAGCTCTCGCTTTTTTATGAACAGCTTAAAAAAGACATTAACGCGGTGGTGAATGCAACGTCTTTCGCAGACCTGCGAACCGCGTGGCACATTTTCAGCAGGAATCATTTTGACAAAACAGCCCTTTCCTCTGACACTGACAAGCTCTTCGCCCGGGCAATGCGGGAGCTTGATGCCCTTATCGAGATCGAGAAGCAGTTTCCCGGCCTGTCTGCCGGCAGTGCCGAGTCGGGCGACGATGAAAAGGTCGCCGGCGGGCGGGCGTTTCCTATCTTCCTCTCGTACATACAGGAAGAGCCTTATGTGTACCAGTCAGACACGCGGGGTGTTGCGCTTTACGACTATCGGATGGCGGCGGGTATTGGGCCAGCGGCGCATTTTATCATTAACATGAATCAGGAAGACGCCACTGTGGTATATGCTGCTGGTGCGTCGTTCTTACGGGAAGACCGGAAGCGACTTTTGAAGATACCTGACCGTGATGTGTCCGCCGACTTTATCCGCGCCTATGCCATTTCAGGAGGCTTTCCGGTGTTTACCGTATCTTTGCAGACTTTTTCCGGCTCGGTGATTCCCCACCGTCGGCTCTACGAGTTGGACGACAGGCTGGTTTATCCGAAAGATGTGCTATTGCCAGAAAGCCCTTACGACATTGAATCAAAACTTGGGTTAAGCGAAGGAAGAGGTGAGGGCGGCGCATATTACGCGCCGCTTGATGCGCCGTCTCTGGTGTCAGAGATACAGAAACGCGGCTGGCTGGCACGGCAAACCCTGCTCTGTCCCCCGCTTGGCGTTGACCTGCGCTATACCCCGATGAACGATGTCGCGCTCCGAGAGGCTCTGCGGGAACGACTCGGCAAGCAGTTATTTTTCAGCCGTATCAAGCGCCACATTCCGATTGACGACGAAAACACCAATGAATCTGTGCGCGACCTTCGGCTTTCTCCAACAGACCTCAACGAGTATCAGGTCTGCCCTTTCAAGTGGCTTATGGAGCGTGGATTGCTCATTGCGCCAAAGCAAACCGAGATTGAAACCATTGACCAGCGGAACGTTGGTACGCTCTATCACCACATCATTGAGGCGATTTTCAAGCGCATACAGGAAAATGGCGACGGACGCTTTCACTCAGCCCTGCTCATGGATGAGTACCAGACGTATATAGTAGAAGAAAGCAGAATGGCCATTGCCGAGGCACAGATGAACGAGGGCACGTTTCAGGAATCGGTTTATGATATGTTACGCCCCCGCATCATGGCTGCCATCAGCGACTATCTTGTTCTGGCGGATATTGACGGTGCGAAGGTGTTGGGCGCGGAGATTCCCCTGCGCCGTGAATATCCGCCTTCCGAAACAGTCCTTTCCGGCAAAGCCGACCTCGTGTTACAGGACAGCGCCGGCGATTTGCTGGTGATGGATTTCAAAACCGCGTCGCTGCCTCCAGCCGCTGCCCTTGTCGCCATGGATGACGCTGAAACTGCGATCCCGCAAAATGTGCAGATGGCGGCTTATATCAACATGATCGAACATGGCAATCACAAAGCTGCGAATACCTCTGACACCGATAGCTCTGATACTGGTAACATTGCCGCTACCAACGTCGCTAACACCTCTGACACCAACGATGCCTCGCCGCCACTCGTTACCCGCGCCCGCTTTTACTCGATTGACAACCGCAAGTTCCGCGACGTGGTTGACGAGAATGGCGGCAAGGGTAAGTACCATCTGCCGCGTACCCCGGAAGAGTACCGGCGCGAGGTGGACGGGGTTGACGCGCTGTTTGCGCAGGTGTCAGACACTGTGAAACAAGGCGCGTATCAGGTAACAAAGGACCGTGGCAATTGCGGGACGTGTACAGTATCTTCCGTGTGTCGCCGTGCCTTTATCGCAGTGTCATAGAGGGCGTAGGATAGCGTGAAAGATTATTCGCGCTAAACAGTTACTGGTTTTCCCGCTTCCCGTAAGGTCTTGCTTATAATGAAACAGAAGCTCAGTAAAAAAATGATCGAACCAGTTCCAATAAGCAGAATGTCGATAGCGATAGTATCAGCAAGGGGACCGAATACGAGCATCCCCATTGGCGTAACCACGCTGGAAATCATGCTGTAGACGCTGAAAACGCGCCCCATAAACGCGCCTTCGATTTTAGTCTGAAATATCCCTATGCATGAGACATTAAAAAGCGGCATAACCAGACCAAGCGCAGCCATGCATGTCAGGTATATCCAGAAATTCGTCATAATACCCAGAGAAATAGTCCCCAAACCAAATAAAGAACAGGAAAGGGTCATAGAATATACCTTATTCTTGCACCCACCCCAAAGACCAATGATCAGCCCGCCAAGCAGCATACCGGACGAAAAAGCAATTTCAATTGCCGTAAGCCGCCAAACGTCAGCGCCAAAATCACGAGCTACCTGCAAGGGAGTTAAAAACGCCACAGGTACGACCATAGCCATAAACACAGCGCTGATAATAAACAAACGTTTGAGAAAGGCGAGTGTCTTAATATACACAAAACCCTCTTTAATATCATGAAAATAACGTATACGCCGTTTTTCCGCTGACTTCGTCGGCGATGGAGCTTTCACAAAAAAGAATACAATAGCTATGCCAATAGCCGCAGTAATAACATCAATAAAAAATATATATTCAATGGAAGTAAAGGATAACAGTGCGCCGCTCACCATAGGCGCAAGCAGCATGGTAATTGACTGAATGGTACTGTTTATTCCGTTTATACGCATTAAATACTTTTCTGGTACAATTTGTGGGATAATGGCGCTCACCGCCGGAGTCTGCACACCGCTTCCCAGTGCCCTGACCCCGGAACAAATAAATAAAAGCCATATTGGTTTAAAGCCAGAAATAAAAAAGAGCGCTAATATAAGTGTTACCAGAGCAATGGAGGCATCCGCGATATTGATCAGATATTTCCGGTTAAACCGGTCTGCCCAGACACCGCCAAAGGGAGATATAAAAAACGTCGGCAATACGCCAACAATTATTGAGACGGTCATCATTGAACCGGATTGGGTTTGCAGAGTTATATACCATCCGATGGCATACATCACCAGTGCTGAACCAAAGAGGGACAGAGCTTGACCACCTAAAAAAAGAATAATATTTCGCTTCCAATGTGCCTCTGTATTTTTTATAATATTCATATATTTTACAATAACAGAAAATGGAAACGGCGTCAAGGTATTCACATTTTGCGCCGCGTCTGATATACTGGCAGCATGAATATCCAGAAGCGCTCCAGCGCTGATTACGCCAATCTAAACGTTCTTATCATGGGACTTGGGTTAAACAGCGGCGGACTTGAGTCTGCCCGCTATCTTGCGCGGTGTGGAGCCACGCTTACCATCACCGACCTACAGGACGAGGCCGCGCTTGCCCAGTCCCTGGAAAAACTGCGGGACATTGAGGGTATCCGCTTTGTGCTTGGCCGCCATGAAATGCGCGATTTTGAAAATGCTGACATGGTAATCAAAAATCCCGGTGTGCGGCGCGATTCGCCTTTTCTCAAGGCAGCGCGGTGTGTGGAAACCGATATATCGCTCTTTCTAGCCAGTTCACCGGCACGGCTTATCGCTGTTACTGGTTCTAAGGGTAAGTCGAGCGTCGCGTCGGCCATTCACTGGGGACTTACAGAGGCGCGGAACCATGGCCTTATGCGTGGAAAGGCCTGGCTGGGTGGCAATATCACAGTTTCGCCACTTTCGTTCCTTGACGAACTATGCCCGGAAGATGATGTGGTGCTGGAGCTTTCAAGCTGGCAGCTCGGCGACCTGCAGGGCAAGTTGTTTAAGCCGCGTATTGCGCTACTTACAACGATTCTACCGGATCACCAAAACTACTATGATTCTATGGAAAGTTATATGGCGGATAAACGGATCATCTATCAGAGGCAGGATAGCGCTGATCTTACTATTGTGCCAGACGACGTATGGGGTCAGAGTTTTCTACGCGAAACTCATGCCCGTACACTTGTGTATACAGAAAACGTTTTGCCCGCTGGAATTGCTGGCGCTTGGCTTTCAAGCGAAAGTGGCGTGGGCTTTACGCGACTTACCGCTCATGCGGAAGCGTTTGAGGTACTTCCCGCGAAGCTCCATGTACCGGGGCGTCATCAAAAGAAAAATCTGCTAGCAGCAGCGCTGGCGCTCCTCGACCTCGGTCTCCCTGCTCCGTTTATTCGGGAGACCCTTGGAGTCTTCCCCGGCATTGAACACCGACTTGAGTTTTTCCATGAGGCAGCAGGCGTTCGTTTCTACAACGACACGACGGCCACCATTCCCGAAGCGGTTGTTGCGGCGCTTGAGGCGTTTGACGCGCCGCTTATACTTGTTTGCGGTGGTGCGGACAAGAGCCTTGACTACAGTCCGCTCGTCCAGGCCGCGTCCAAAGCCAAAGCCCTTATCCTCCTAAGCGGAACCGGCACAGATAAGCTACGCAACCTGCTGGACAAGGCTGGACTCTCATATCAGGGTCCGTTTGACACGCTTGATTTAGCAGTACGTGCCAGCTTTTTAGCGGCGGAAGCCGGCGATGTGATGGTACTCTCGCCTGGGTCAGCGTCATTCGGTATGTTCAAAAATGAATTCAACCGTGGCTATCAGTGGAAAGAAGCGGTACGTGGGTATAGCCTGTCGATGCTCCGCGGGCAGCCGGGTACAAGCTGACGCTCGCGTATCGCAGTATCTGATATCGTTACACCGTTATCCTGTCACCATATCGTGGCAGGCGGTCAGCGTACATCCATACATGCCGGGAAAAACAACATGTCCACCAATAGAGTAGCAACAAGCCTAAGTATCAGGGCATAAGACGGGGAGCTTCACGGGTATCTGGCACGAGCGTGGACATTACCTTCTAAGGGCGACGGCTTTGTTCTCTCATGTGACTATGCCTGCTTAACAAAACTTTATATTTCTGATAGGATGGTTCCATGAGTAGTGAGAAACGTTGTAGGTTAGCGCGTCCTCTATCTCTCCAAGATGACTAGCAGGCGGCAAATTCCTTGAGAGGGAAGGCGCTTAACACGTGTTACTGGCTGTTTCAGGATAGGCTATGCGGTCTGAAGGGGCAGACTACCCTTTTCGTAAGGAGGATGAAACGTTTTATCATAGCAAATCTCTTCTCCTGCTATAGCGATAACTTCTCCTGCCATAGCAGGTAATCTTTCCTGCCATAGCAGGTAATCTCTCCTGCTATAGCGATAACTTCTCCCGGAATGTGGAATGGCCACTAACTGGGAATAACAGTGCATAGTGCGTCAGTGTACAGCGCACGTTGCACCCTGTACACTGACGCACTATGCACTGTTGCTTGACAGCGGGTGAAGTGCTTGTGTATGCTATGTTTATGGAAACAGAGCGGCCACGTGAGATAAAAGACAGCGGGTTCAAGATACTCTTAGACAAGCACGAGTTGTTTGCTGAGTTTATACGGGACTTTGTGCCGCTGGATGTCTTCAAGGGCTTACGCGTTGAGGATATTGAGGATGTCAGTGGGCGTTATCCGTCGCTGGAACATGACGAGATTGAGTCTGACACAGTGAAAAAAATCCGCCTTCACGAGCCAGATGCTTCGTCGCTAGAACATTTTGTGATTGCCATCATAGAGCATGAGTCGCGAGTCAACTTCAGAGAACCATTTAAGGTGCTGCGCTTCATGGTATAAATCTGGCACAAGTATGAGGAAGAAGCGGATGCGAAGGCGCATGAAGGAGAGAGTGGCGGAGGGAAGCGTCCTAGTCGCGGGAAAGGTTTTAAGTACCCGCCGATACTGGCGGTAGCGTTTTTTGATGGGCCTGGTACTTGGAACGTGGAGACGAACTTTATGAAGAAGGTATGGAAGAGTGAACTATTTGCGCGGTATATACCTTCGTTTGAGTATATTGTGGTAGACCTAAACCGCTACGATCGGGATATGCTGATGCGGCTTGGTGATGCGCTTTCGTTTGTGTTGCTTTTGGACAAGGTTCGCCGGGAGGAAGACCTGCCGCTATTGCGTGATTTACCGCCGGCGTTTATGGAGTTTATGAATGGGCTTCCAGAAGCGCTGAAGAATGTGGTGATAAGCATATTTCGGGCGTTTTTGGAGAAAGCGAAGATACCGGAGGAAGTCACAAACGCTATAACCAATACAATCAAGGGGAAGGAGGCTGGAGGCATGTTTGAGTACATGGAGATTGATTTTGAGAAGATGATTCGCCGAGAGAAAGAGCTACTGGAACGGCAATATCACGAGAGCCTAGAGAGGCTGGAGCAGAAAATGTAACAGACAGCGATGACGAATTTGCGTGTGTTGGGCCTGAGCGACGAGCAGATCACGCGGGCCCTGGGAGTATAGCCGCCGCTTTACGGTATAAAACGGTTCATGGTACGCATGGCGGTCTATGTTGTTAGTGGCGCTGAGTACCGCGACAACACGGCTAAAGCGAGCGATACCCTGTATAGCACGTAAGCTGCTACTGTGGGCGGCTGGGAATAACCGTGTATCAATGCGCAGCGTGTGCTATTTTTAAGCGCGTTGTGGAGTGTACGGGTAAGGAGAGCTTGCCATGCATACTCTCCTTTTTGCCTGCGAATATCGGATGATAATAAGGAGAATAAGTCCTCTCCTTTACGTGTCAGACACGTAGACACGAATACCAGCACCTGTCGCTGTCAAGAGGGATAGGCGTTTTTCCTTCAAGATTATATAATACAAAGTTATGAAACGAAGACTCATCACGTCGGCACTGCCGTATGTGAACAATGTACCCCATCTGGGGAATCTCATTCAGGTGCTGTCCGCTGATGCCTTTACGCGCTTCTGCCGTTTGCGCGGTTACGAGACGCTCTATGTGTGCGGAACAGACGAGTATGGAACAGCTACGGAAAACCGCGCCGCTGAAGAGGGCATTAGTCCGCAAGAACTCTGCGACCGCTATCACGCAATCCACGCTGATATTTACCGCTGGTTCAATATCGCCTTTGACAAGTTTGGGCGTACCTCCACACCGATCCAAACCGAAGTTACTCAGGACATCTTTACGAAACTGGACGTCAATGGCTTCATTGTGGAACATACTGACCAGCAGTTACACTGCGCCAAGTGCGATCGTTTTCTGGCTGACCGCTATGTACGTGGTGTTTGTCCCCACTGCGGCTATGAAGACGCACGCGGTGACCAGTGTGAGGCGTGTGGTAAGCTGCTTGACCCTACCGAACTCAAGGAACCGCGCTGTTCACGCTGTGGCTCAACGCCAATCCTTCGATCAACCAAGCATCTGTACATCAACCTGCCAAAGCTCAAAGACCAGCTTGAGGTATGGATCACGGTCGCGGCGGAAAAGGGCGACTGGGCAAATAACGCAGTACAGATGACTCAGGCGTGGATACGCGACGGTCTGCGTGAGCGGGCCATTACCCGTGACCTCAAGTGGGGCATACCGGTACCAAAGGCAGGTTATGAGAACAAGGTTTTTTACGTCTGGTTCGACGCGCCCATTGGTTATATATCAATTACTGGTAATCTGGGGGCGGAGCGGAGCGGTGAGCCAGGATTTCCGGCAGATTGGCATGACTTTGTTAAGCACTGGTGGAAAGCGCCAGATGATGTGGAACTGTTCCAGTTCATTGGTAAAGACAACATTCCCTTCCATACGGTGATCTTCCCGTCTAGCCAGCTTGGAACCGGTGAGCAGTGGACTATGCTGCATCACATGTCCAGCAGCGAATACTTAAACTATGAGAGCGGCAAGTTCTCCAAGTCCAAAGGCGTTGGTGTGTTTGGCACTGACGTGAAGGAAACCGGCATTGACGCTGATGTCTGGCGTTTCTATATTTTTTACAATCGTCCAGAAAAGGCGGATTCACTCTTCACTTGGAAGGATTTTCAGGAAAAGGTGAATGGTGAACTCATCGGCAACCTGGGCAATCTGGTCAACCGCACTCTGTCGTTTGTTACCCGCTACTATGATGGCATGATACCGGATAGTGACGGGTCTGCCAGCGCTATGTTCTGGAACAAGGTGCGTGAGTTCGAGGCGGACATTAGTGCCAAACTTGAGAAGGCTGAACTGCGCGACGCCTTCCGCGCCATCTTCGAGCTGTCGTCATTTGCTAACAAAACGTTTCAGGAGGGTGAGCCGTGGAAGACGCGCAAGGAAAACCCGCCTGCTGCCGCAGTCCTGATCCACGACCTGTGTTACCTCATTAAAGACCTGGCAATACTGATTCACCCATACATACCTGTAGCTGCTGAAAAGATTGCCGCCTTCTTGGGACAGCGCATTGGCAAAGATGCCCTTACATGGGCTTCACTCGGTGAAACAAGCGGTCTCAGCCGTATTAGCAGCGAGGTGCTTTTCTCTCGGCTGGAAGACGACTTTATCAACACGCTGCGTCAGCGTTACGCTGGCACTCAGCAGGAACGCGCTGCTGAAAAACCAGACTTACCAGCATTGCCGCCGTTCATCCGCTTCCTCGACCTCCGCGTTGCCCAGATCGTCAAAATTGAACGCCACCCCAAGGCGGACAAGCTCTATATCGAAACGCTCGAAATCGCCGGTGAGGAACGAGTGATCGTGTCAGGTCTGGTTCCCTTCTATAAAGAAGAAGAGCTTCTAGGTAAAAAGATCATCGTGGCATATAATCTGAAACCAGCGAAACTGCGCGGCGTTGAGAGTCGTGGCATGTTGCTTGCGGCATCACTCAAAGACGAGGACGATAATGAAACAGTGGAAGCACTTGACGCAGGTGACGCGCCAACTGGAACCCACGTAACGCTTGAGGGAGTCGCCAGCGAGCCGCCTGCCGAGATAGACATCGACACGTTCTTCTCCGTGCCGCTTGCTGTAGCTGACTACACCGTAGTTTCAGGCGGCACAGCGCTCTTTATCGACGGCAAACCCATAAAGACAAGAGTCATAGCCAACGGAGGAGTGCATTAAGGATTATAGAGGCACTAAGTCGTGCCTCCGCTTCATAAGCAGCTTTTCCAGCTCCACTCGGATACACTCGACAGGCGGGGCTGCTGCGGAAACCCAGTGAACAGGCTGGCCGTCGTTATTCGTAAGCGAGGCAAAGTAGGTAATCTGGCGCTTGGCATAATGGCGACTGTCGCGGGCAATAAGCGCTTCTACCTCGTCAAGGTTGGTTTTAAGCGCGAAGTTGCCCGTAGCATCTTCCTCAAAAAACTCGTGATAGCCAATAGCCCGCAGACCAGGGGCTTTCGGGGTGTAACCCGCCTCAAACAGCCGCCGAACTTCATCAGCAAGGCCAACCCTAAACATGGCGGCGCAACGCTCGTTAATGCGCTGGTACAGCTCCTCTCGCGGCCTCTCAAGACCAATGAGGAGGAAGCGGTAGCGACTCAATGCCCGTTGCCCATTCATAGCAAAAGAACTTAATGGCTTGCCTGTAAGCCGGACGACCTCAAGCGCCCTGAGCAGCCGGTATGTGTCATTGATGTGGATACGCGCTGCACTTATTGGATCACAGCTGGCAAGTTCTTCGGCAAGAGCCGCTGCGCCGCGCAGACTCAGTTCTTCCCTGAGTTCCCGCCGTATCAGCACATCGGACGGCGGGGCTGCGGGCAATCCCTGAACAAAGTTCTTGAGATAAAAACCCGTGCCGCCGGAAAGAACCGGCAGCTTACCCCGCGCAGCAATGTCTGTGCAAAGCTCGCTGGCCAAGTGAACAAAGTCGCCAACACTGAACGATTCATCAGGCGCTCGCACATCAATGAGATGATGCGGAATCCGCGCCCGCAATTCCTGCGACGGCTTTGCCGTTCCAATGTCCATACCTCGGTATACCTGCATGGAATCAGCCGAAACGATCTCCGCCAAAGAAAACACTCCCGCACCGGTAAACAGGGTTTCAAGAACCTCTGTTTTACCAGAAGCAGTAGGGCCGAAGAGCAAGAAAACCGGAATAGAAAACGCCGATGACACTAGTCTTCGATGTGAAATTCAATTTGTTCGGTGAACAACTGACGAGCCGCAAGAGAAACTACCTTGCCATCATTAAGCTCAATGTCCGGGTCTTCAAGCCGCGAGAGCTGGTAGGCACGACGGGAGGCAGCAGAAGTGATTTCATACATGTTTTTGTTGTATTCGATAAGTTCTTCTAATGGAAAAATCATAATAACCTACTATACCCTATGCAGTAGATCGTGTATAGAGTGTTGCCTTTCATAATCACGCAGGAAAACCTCCAGTTCAGCCTCAAGGTTCTGTAAATCGCTGTCCAGCTCTTGTAAACGCCGCAGGGAATAGCGCACTTTTTTCCCCCATAGACGTTCACAGGTTTGATCCAGAACCGTCTCAAAAGATGTAGCATTGGAAAGTAGTATCGATTCCTGTTCAGAAGTCATACTTTAGCATAACAGGTATTCAGAAAAACCACAAGGCGACGAATCGTTTACAACACGGCCTTAAGGCACGAGATACTTCGCCAAAAACTCAGCGCCCTTGCGAATAGCGAACAACGGTTCTTCGGGACCCTCAAACTCAAGCGAAACCGTGTCGTCATAGCCGGCGTTTTTGACAAGCCTGAGACACTGGCCCACCGAAACAACACCGTGTCCCAGTACAGTGCCACGCAGCCAGTTGCCAGCACGGGTGGGAAACCACGAATCGTCCGGACAAGGTTCAGCGCCACTCTTCCACAAAAAATCTTTGGCGTGTATGTGAAAGGCATAGGGCAATACGCTCGAAAGCGCTGTGACGCTTGTTTCATCGGCACATAAAAAGTTCCCCATATCTACAAGCAGACCATAGTTCGGATGCCTCACGGCTGACACAAGCGCCGCCATACGTACACTGTCCTGCATGAAGTAACCGTGGTTCTCGCTCATAGTGCGGATATTGGCCTGCGCCGCATATTCACTCAGTTCACGGACAGCTGGCGCAACACGGACAACGACCTCCTGGTAAGACATACCCCGTGACGGCTTCCACGTTATATCATGACGCATGGCCATCACGCCAAGCGCCACGGCAACATCAAGCTTGGCTTTCAACCGCGCTGTTTCAGCGGCCATGTCGCCCCCAGAACCATTGATAAAATCCGCACTAACCGCGTAACAGGGAATACTCAGTCCCTCTGACTGACAGGCAGCGCGTAACTCAGCGGCAAAGGCAACCTGCGTTTTGCCACTTGGCACAGCAAAGTCGGTAAATTCAATAGCGTCAAAGCCTGCTTTCTTCGCTTCTTTAATAGCGTCGAATAGTGAAAACCCGCTGCCCTCCAACAATCTTTGAAAGCAGTATGAACTAACACCAATATGCATGATATACCCTCTGTAAAAAATAAAAGGGACGGTTCGCACCGTCCCGGCCCTTGAGGCAATGTCAGGTATTAGTGATTTGGGAGGGGAACTAATACCTGACACTATTATATCGACCACGACCCGCCAAACCTTAATAGTATAGTAAGGGATTCAGTTCTGAAACAGATACTTGGTCGGGTCCTGAGCAGTGCCGTTCTGCCGCAGTTCAAAATGCAGATGCGGGCCTGTTGAGCGCCCAGTAGAGCCAACCCTGCCGATAAGCGTGCCGGACGCAACCCGCGCACGCACTACAGTCTCAATCTTGGAAAGATGCCCATAGAGGCTCACCCAGTTATCATCGTGCCTAATGATGATGTAGTTGCCATAGACCGCATCAGAGCCAACTTCGCTTACCACGCCTTCACGGGCAGCATAGACCTCGGTTCCGAGCGGAGCCGCTAGATCAAGACCGCTGTGCGAACTCATGTTACCTGATATTGGATCAACACGGCGGCCAAAGGAACTGGTGAGCCGGAACGTGCGCAGGGGATAGCGAAAGCCTGAGTTATAGAAAAACGCCCGTTCCGTAGCCGTGAAATCAGCACCGGGTATAAACAAGAAGCGCTCACTGCCCACTGTTATCATAATGCCTCGCTCGTTAGCTCGTATTGATGCAAGAAGCTGTTCCAGATCAGACGACGGATGTTCCGCGACAAAGAGACCGGGCGCTGATGGCAAGAGCAAGGTTCCGGCGTTTTGGAGCAAACCAGCATGAGCAATGTGGTTAAGCGTGGCCAGTGTTGAGATAGGGACATTGCAGCGCGCCGCAAGATTAAGGAGATCGACGTCCCCTGCAGGCGGTTTATAGGCGTAGATGGTCAGTGCCTCAGTAATTGTCTGGAGCGTATTAGCTGTTGTTTCCGCGGTCCATTGCAGATTAAAGAGCCGTCCTCGCGCCCATGCTACATCTGAGGTGTATTGTTTAAACATGGTATCGCTATTATCAAGACGGGTAATGCGAGGGAACGTAGGCACGACCTGCGGCCAGAGCCGCACTCTGCTGAACAACAAAAAGATAAAAGCTATAACAATGAGCCACGCGGAATTCACACCCTTGACACCCGCTTTGAAAGGCCGTCTTATTCCCTGTGTCATAAACATCTCACGTTACATTATAAGGAGACAAAGAGTATGTCAAGGGAAGTTCTGGCGTCGATGCTGTCTCTGGCACTACCTGACCAGGAGCAATAGGAGCGCTGTAGAACAGTTTTCAGTAGATATAGGCTAAGAGTCGCGTCTGCCGTATGTTTTTTAAAAGACTTGTACATCTCTCGGTAGAGACTTGTACATCTCTCATATAAGAGTACTGCATATCTTCAAAAAAGTATGTGCTGTTTTTCAAAAAAGATGTGTATCTTTTGGTGGGGACTCAAAGTGTCTGACACCGCCAAAGTGTCTGACACCGCCAAAGTGTCTGACACCGCCAAAGTGTCTGACACCGCCAAAGTGTCTGACACCGCCAAAGTGTCTGACACCGCCCAAGTGTCTGACACCACCAAATGGGGCTGCCCCCCCCACAAGTGGCTGACGCCCCCAGAGGT
>JAIRYV010000029.1 GCA_031267685.1 Treponema sp. | reverse complement strand
AGCCAAGCCAAGCCAAGCCAAGCCAAGCCAAGCCAAGCCAAGCCAAGCCAAGCCAAGCCAAGCCAAGCCAAGCCAAGCCAAGCCAAGCCAAGCCAAGCCAAGCCAAGCCAAGCCAAGCTATTATCATGCCGCGTTTGACTTTGTCAAGCCCCCTAGCGGGCATTTCCGAAATCCGAAATTTAAACACATATCTATTTCACGATAATCTTTCTCAGGTGTTAAGCTGCGCTTGCCTCGCTCTATGGCGAAGTCTGCGCCATGCGCAGACGCTTTGCGTTTGGAAGGCCACAGGATGCGGGAGTCGCTCCCGCTTTACCACAGGAAACGTGCCCGTATGGGCGGTTTATTATAGTAAAAAAGAGGTACTCAAAGCCGGCATTATTCTTGGCGGAAGCAACCGGCTTTGAGCTGTGCTAAACGCATTGCCAGTTTACACCACTTTAGGTGGAATTGGAATACGTTTAGTCCTCTTTGATTCAGGAGGACAGTTATGAAAAAGAAACTATTTTGTGCGGGAATGGCAGCGCTTCTGCTGTCATTCGAGTTGGTTCTGCTGGCTTGCCCCACTGGCGACACCGGCGAGAAAAAGACCGGCGGTGGCACTAAGGATGAGGATGTTCCGTATGCCGGTTTTTACCAGTATCCCACCGGACGGGCCAATGCAAATGGTACTTTGACCATACGGAACGCAGCGAACTCTCAAGCCCTCCTGTTTACCGGTTCAGTAGGACCTGCTAACTACATCGGCACGGTGGAAGGGCTTAGTTCGATAAAGGTGAGCCTGCCTACAGAGAACTTCTACACTATCGTGGCGGTGGAGAAGGCAAACTACGAAGACAAGGGAAACCAGGCGTACCAATTCAGCGGCTTCACCTATTATTCCAGCATCCAGCCCTATTCCATAAGTGTCAGTCCAAGCAATTTGTCCGGCGCGGGAAAGTGGATTCTCTCGAACCAGTCGACTTACTGGGTAGCCCTGCAAAAGGCTGACGCCTCAGGAGACAACTGGGCGGTGCTGGCTCCCGGAACGCTGCGTACCGAAATCCCCATCCCAATTGGAACCAATATTGATTTTGTCCCCCATTACTACAAGGAACTGAAATACAACGGCAAGGTTATTGCCCTGGTGGAATTTGACGATGTTGCCCAGGCGGATACGGTCGCAACTTCAACGAATAGTCCCACTTTTACTACCACTATCGGGGCAACTGTAACACCACCAAGCGCCAACCTGAAACCAGCCGTCCTCATTACCAATAACAGCGATAAATCCGTCCGGATATATTCGGGACAAAATAATCAATTATCGCCCAGCGGAACTCCGGGAGAGGATTATGCTATGGCTTCGGGCTGGACCGCCATGATAACCAGCGGCATTGAGGAAGGCGCGAATACCAACACCATTAATTTTGCAAGCATTAGCTGGCAAAGCCGGGAATATGTTAGCGTGGATAAGGTTATGGAAAAGGACAAAGTTTATCGGATTGTCCTTGCCGGAAACCAGACCACTGGTTATACTACTACCGTAGAGGAAGATTCCGTGGAAGAGTTTTTTGAAAACGGGTTTAGGGTAACTGTTGCCACCGATATTTCCTACGGCTCGATAAGCGCCAGCCCCACCAGCGGGACGGCGGGAACCACCGTTACCCTGTCGAACACACCGGGTTCCGGCTATTTCTTAGGTTACTACACGGTGAATGGGTCGCAAATTACCGGGAACAGCTTTACTTTGAATCGTAACGTTACGGTAAGCGCCGTGTTTATTCCCCTCTCCGTCTATACGGTAACCGTTACCACCGGTATTTCCCACGGCTCGATAAGCGCCAGCTCCACCAGCGGGACGGCGGGAACCACCGTTACCCTGTCGAACACACCGGGTTCCGGCTATGTCTTAGGTTACTACACGGTGAATGGGACGCAAATTAGCGGGAACAGCTTTACTTTGAATGGTAACGTTACGGTAAGCGCGGTGTTTAATCCCCTTCCCGTCTATACGATAACCGTTACCACCGGTATTTCCCACGGCTCGATAAGCGCCAGTCCCGCCAGCGGGACGGCGGGAACCACCGTTACCCTGTCGAACACCGCGGATTCCGGCTATGTCTTAGATTACTACACGGTGGATGGAGAACGAATTACTGGGAACAGCTTTACCCTTACCGACGACAATGTTACGGTAAGCGCCGTGTTTAATCTAAACCTGCCAATCCCCATTGGGAGCCCCTCGGTAATACTCTACCTGAATGACGGCACAAGCCCATTGGCTGAAGGCGGCAGAACCAACATCAGCAGCGCCGGATCAGGAACATACACGGTCAGAATTGCCAACGGTAGTTATTCTCAAATTAGATGGTATTTGAATGGCACAGCCGTGCCTGGTCAGACAGGGACTTCGATCGCCCTGTCGAAAGAGACTCCCGGCGTTTACCTGATAACTGTCGAAGCCGCCCCGGTGGGAGGCGATAAGAACACCGGCAGCCATACCTTTGAGGTTCAATAACGGAGGAAAAAATGAAAGGTACAAAGTACATTTTCGGCCTGGGGCTATTGGCCCTGGCCCTGTTTACCGCGTGCGGTAATATATTAGACTCACCCCCTGCAACAAACAGTTCGGGAAATGACGGGTTGGTACGCATTTACCTGGGCGCGCAAACCACGGGAGCAAGAACCGTGCAGCCCGGACAGGCCGCTCTAGCGGGTTATCGGCTGACCTTTGTTGGTAACAGCGAGACGCCGCATGATCCAGTCGATATTACCGGCGCGGATCACGCGGATGTGTACCTGACTGATGGTACGTGGACGATAACGGCGAAGGCGTACAAATTAAGCGGTACTATAGGCGAGGAATCAGACAAAATTGCAGAGGGCAGTATCGCCGTAACCCTTTCCGGCGGCGCGGTAGAAGGCGCGGTATCGCCCATCATTCTACGATCCACCGCCGTTGGGAATGGGACCCTGCATTACCGTATTACCCTCCCAACTGGTGTTACAGGCGCCCTGAAGCTTTGGGACATCAACGATACTGCGGTAAGCGGTTTTGGAGACAATGGGGTTTTCACCTTCGCCGCTTCCTTTACCGGAGATTATCCTCTTGCCGCAGGCCGCTATATCGCGGAGGCCAGCCTGACAAACCACGAGGGTGGCGGGGTTGGCTTCCGCCGGGAAGTAGTGGAAATATGGGCGGACACGACGAGCGATTTTGTCTTCGCCCCTGGGGAGTTCCTTGATCCCAATGTGGTTCGGATGGAAGAAGGTATTTATATCAGTATTCTGGGTTTTGATCAAGCTGTCCATGAGATCGCCGCCCCTACATTGCTCAATTCCACAAGCAGGGACGCCTTAAAAGACAAAATGGACACGCTCTATACCAAAAGTACCAATAACGGCACGCTGTTATACTACTCGGTACATAAGGCGCTCAACGCTATAGTAGACATGGATTTAAGGCTACCCGACAACACCCAGTCCATCAACATCATCACCTTTACCGATGGGGTTGATGTAGGCTCAATCAGCCCCATACTCTGGGGTAATTCACCGCTTGCAGGATTTGATTTCTATGACGATGTTACTGGAGACGAGTATTTAACATGGATTCATGAACAGTTGGCGCATACTGAGGTTAAAAACAATTTCATAACGGCCTCTGCTTATGGTGTCGCAGGTGACGATATCAATGCGTCGGATATGGCCATTTTCGAGAACAATATGGCCAGTCTTGCAACTCAGTCCGGTGAACATAGCACTTCGATCCAGTTTAATGAATTGAGCGCCAAGTTTGGAGAAATTGCCACCGGTCTTAATGTTATGAATACCAACACTTCGTTTAATCTGCTGCTAACTCCGCCATCAGGGGGTAACGGTACGATCTTCAAAATGACCTTCGATAACATACAAGACGCAGATTCGTCAACGGAATGGTTCACCGGTGAATATAGATATAGCGGTGGGACTTACACATTGAGCAATCTCCAATACGCTGGTATAGCAAGCGGAGAGGGATATTCCCCTTTGCCGTCTTCCCTAACCGGTACGGTAGTCGGATCAGAGATACAATACTATTTCGATAGTTTAAACTTGTCAGGCATACCGCTTACAGAGCGTACTAATGTACAACAGTGGTTCAAAAATCCGGGCGCTTCAGACTGGCAACACCTCGTCGAATACGATAAAGGTGATGCCGCTTCGTCAACGACAGAACAAAAGACCGCCGTTATTTACCTTATTCTGGACTCCAGTAAATCGCTTTCAGAATCCAACGCTGCTGAAATCAGACAGGCGGCAAAGGACTTCATTGACGCGGTGTATCAAAGGTACGAGGAAAATATTACCTACACGGTAAGGGTTGCCAACGCTATTACCGGCGGAACCGTCAGCGCTACGCCAACCGGCGGGCTTAAGGGAACTACCGTATACCTGTCCAACACACCCGAGAACGGCTATCCTTTTGAAGGTTATACCGTGAATGGAACGCCCATTTCCGGGAACAGCTTCACTCTGAATGGCAATGCTGTGGTAAGCGCGGTGTTTACCTCCTATACGGTAACCGTTGCAAACGGTATTTCCCACGGCTCGATAAGCGCCAGCCCCATCAGCGGACCGCCGGGTACCACCGTATCCCTGTCCAACACACCCGAGAGCGGCTATTCTTTTGGCGGCTATACCGTGAACGGAACGGCCATTACCGGGAACAGCTTCACCCTGAATGGCAATGCTGTGGTAAGCGCGGTGTTTGCCTCTACGGTAACCGTTGCCACTGGTATTACCGGTGGCTCAATAAGCGCCAGCCCCACCAGCGGGACTAGTGGAACTACCGTTACCCTGTCGAACACACCAAGTTCCGGCTATGCCTTAAGTTACTACACCGTGAATGGGACGCAAATTAGTGGGAACAGCTTTACTTTGAATGGTAACGTTACGGTAAGCGCCGTGTTTATTCTATCTAGAATAAGCAGTATTTCCTATTCAGGATCATGGACTCTGGAGTCTGACGGGCGATATAGGTCCCCCGCAATTGGACATTCCCAAACGACAAAATGCCGGGTTAACTTTACCAGTACCGGTTCCAATAACCAACTGGTGATAGCTCTCACTGTGTCATCAGAATCAAACTACGATTTTGCCTTTGTCGGTGCATTGGATAGTACGGCAAGCTACTCTAGTTATTTTGACAGGATATCGGGAACACTGACAAAAACGATAACCATATCGGTGCCAAACCCGGGCAGCCATTTTGTGGAAATTGGGTATGGAAAAGATGGCTCGCAATATAGCGGTTCTGATTGCGCATGGTTTAGGATAGTCAACTAGGAATTTGTCGATTAAGGTAACGCAAAGGCGCCTGGCGCCATGTGCGTTACCTTAACGAAGAAAGGTCCGCAGATTTCACAGATTAACACAGATTTCAGCTTCTTTAATCGGTGAAAATCAGCGTAATCTGTAGACCTTTTCCTCAAAGTATACGCGCCAAGCTCATTAGTGAAAACCTGCGCCATGTCGGGGAATTTTGTGTCACTTTGACTACCTGACGCTTTCCAGAATGCCGCAAAAAGAGTATAGTTGAGACATGGGTGAAGATATTAGGCTTACCGTAGAATGTAATCCTTCAGCTTTTAAGCATGGCGTTACCGAAGAAGACATACGGTTTGCCTTTGATAATAAGCTATTCGACCATCCGGTTGCCCGTCAGGAAGAAAAAAACCTGCTTATTGGTTTGGACAGACAGCTAAACCCCCTCGAAATATTGTATAATGAAGTTGACGACCATACCGTAAACGTGTTTCACGCTATGAAGTGCAGAAAAGCATGGCGTAATCTCACCAATTTGGAGGAAAAGTTATGGCAAGAATGACCGACGAAGAAGCGGACGCCCTGGACGAGTTGTGGACACACACTACCCCGGAAATAGACACCGGCAAGCCGGGGTTTTTGACCCGACAGGGCTTTACTATGGTTTCCCTCGATCCGGTAACGGCAACGTATCTGCAAGCAAAGGCCGCCGTAAGTCATCGCAGCCTTTCGGAAATCATCGGCGAACTGGTCAGAAGGGAATTGGTCGCCGGCACTTAGCTGACGCAAGGGTGTCGGACACCAAATTTTCGTTTAAGTGGGGTCTGTTGTATCGGCTTACATGCCGCCACGGCAGACCCTGCTCTGTTTTTCGGTGACGCAAGGGTACCGGCCAGCCTCAGCCAAAGCGCATTGACAAAGTGCGCTATACGCCTAATCATAAAGCACTAAGTTTAGTTATGGAGGCTTTATGGCTGATGTTAGTAATCTCAAGATGAACCCGCCGGTGAACCGGTTCAAGGGGGCATTACCAAAGATTGGAATTAGACCCACGATTGATGGCCGCAGACGCGGGGTGAGAGAATCGCTCGAAGAGGTAACTATGGGTTTGGCACAGGCCGCGGCCAAGCTCATTAGCGAAAACCTGCGCCACCCCAACGGTATGCCAGTGGAGTGCGTCATTGCCGATAGTACCATTGGCGGCGTTGCCGAAGCAGCTGCCTGTCAGGATAAGTTCAGCCGGGAAAACGTCGCGGTTACGCTGACTGTCAGCCCGTGCTGGTGCTACGGCTCGGAAACAATGGACATGGACCCACTTACTATCAAGGCTGTATGGGGTTTCAACGGCACTGACCGTCCTGGGGCGGTGTATTTGGCGGCGGTACTGGCAGCACATAGCCAGAAAGGGCTTCCCGCTTTTGGAATCTATGGGCGCGATGTGCAAGACCTCGCTGATATTGGTGTGATACCCCCTGATGTTAGCGAGAAGTTGCTCCGTTTTGTCCGCGCTGGCCTTGCAGCCGCGTGGATGAGGGGCAAAAGTTACCTGTCTATTGGTTCGGTATCAATGGGCATTGCTGGTTCTATTAGTAACGCGGACTTCTTTCAGGACTATTTGGGTATGCGAAACGAGTATGTGGATATGTCCGAAATCACGCGGCGGCTTGAGGAGAAGATTTTCTCTGATGCTGAATACCGTCGCGCCCTTGAGTGGGTCAAGACGAACTGTAAGGAAGGGCCTGATAATAACCCGCCGGAGGAACAGCATAGCAGGCAACATAAGGATGAGGTGTGGAAGACCTGCGTTAAGATGGCGCTCATTGTCCGTGATCTTATGGTTGGCAATCCAGACCTCAAGCGCAAGAAACTTGACGAGGAAGCGCTCGGGCATAACGCGATACTGGCGGGCTTTCAGGGTCAGCGCCACTGGAACGACCATTCCCCCAATGGCGACTTCCTTGAGGTTATCCTGAACTCCTCGTTTGACTGGAACGGTATCCGCGCTCCGTACATCGTTGCTACTGAAAACGACGGCCTTAACGGGGTGTCTATGCTCTTCGGCCATCTGCTCACTGGGACTGCCCAGCTTTTCTCGGATGTGCGTACCTACTGGAGTCCGGCGGCAATCGAGCGCGTTACTGGCTGGAAACCTGATGGCGGCGCGGCTAACGGGCTGATCCATCTCATCAACTCCGGCGCCACTACCCTTGACGGTATTGGTAAACAGCGCAAGGACGGTAAACCCGCGATAAAGCCTTTCTGGGAGACCACGCCGGAGGAGGCGGGCGCGGCGCTTGACGCGGTGAGTTGGCGGTATGCCAGCCTTGGCTACTTCCGCGGCGGCGGCTATTCGTCGGACTTCCTCACAGAGGGCAATATGCCGGTAACGATGTGCCGACTGAACCTCATCAAGGGCGTGGGGCCTGTGTTGCAGCTTGCCGAAGGCTACACGGTGAGTATCCCGGATTATGTTCACGATAAGCTCGACCAGCGTACTGACCCGACCTGGCCCACGACCTGGTTTGCGCCCAGGCTTACTGGCCAAGGCGCGTTCCGCGATGTGTACTCGGTGATGGCGGCTTGGGGCGCGAACCACGGCGCTATCTCCTATGGGCATATCGGAGCAGACCTCATCACGTTGGCAAGCATACTGAGGATTCCGGTGTGTATGCACAACGTTGACCCTAACGTCATCTATCGCCCGTCGTACTGGAATGCCTTTGGTATGGACACGGAAGGCGCTGACTACCGAGCCTGCGCTGCGCTGGGGCCGCTGTATAAATAGCCTATATATAGAAGAAACTAGAAAAGCATTGTACGGGTGTGGTATGTCGTACTCGTACAGCATTTTTCTTATTCAATGGTATAAAGTGTATGGCATGGCTGCGTTCCATTCGAGCGCACGAATCAAATAGAGATAGGAAATAAATTGACACAAACAAGAAGTGATGCGGCAAGTAGGCTTGGAACAGAGCCTATTGGGAAGTTGTTACTCCGGTTCTCATTGCCGGCGATAACTGGAATGTTGGTAAACGCGCTGTACAACGTAGTTGACCGTATCTTTGTAGGGCGCGGTGTGAACGAGGCGGCCTTAGGCGGGCTGTCGCTCGCCATGCCGCTGATGACGGTATTCATGGCGTTTGCGATGCTCTTTGGCATCGGTACAGCGAACATGATTTCGATGAGACTTGGGCAAGGCCGAAAAGATGAGGCGGAGAACGCCCTTAACCACTGCTTCTGGCTCCTGATCGCCATCGGCATCCTCATTATGGCGTTGGGACTGATCTTTCTGGAGCCGCTTTTGTCGATACTGGGAGCGCAGGAAGGAAGCGCTTCTCTTGAATATACCCGCAGATACTTCCGCATCATTTTGTACGGGGCGGTCTTTTCTATGCTTGGCTTTGGGTTCTCCCATTGTACTCGCGCACAAGGCTTTCCTACCATCACCATGGTCAGTATGTTCATTGGCGCAGGTATGAACATCATCCTCGACCCCATCTTTATCTTCATTTTTGGCTGGGGTGTGGAAGGCGCGGCTTGGGCAACGATTATCTCACAGCTGGCGTCGGCAATCTGGATATTGACGTTCAGTTTCAGTAAGAAAGCGGTGATACACCTCAAGATATGGTCCCTGAAACCGTCGCTCAAGATTGTGCTGGACATAATGACCTTTGGCTCGTCCCAGTTCCTCATGCAACTGGTTATGTCCGGCGTTGGCTGGTTAAACAACTATAGCGTAAGTCTGTACGGTGCTGAGGCGCTGGGCGTTGCCAATGGCGGCGATGTGGCCTTGTCAGGCATGAACATCTCTGGCTCGTTGATGATGGTGATTCTCATGCCCGTCTTCGGCATTAACCAGGGCGCACAACCCATACTCGGCTTCAACTATGGCGCAAAGCGTTTCGACCGTGTGTTAAGCACTTATCTGCGGGCAATAGCGGCGGCAACCGCTATCTGCACGGTGGGCTTCGCGGTAACGCAAATCTTCACGGTGGCGATGGTGCAAATCTTCACGCCCGACGGCACTCCTGCACTCCTGCGCTTTGCCACATGGACAATACGTGTTTCGATGCTCTTACTGCCGTTGGCGGGTTTCCAGATCGTGTCATCCAATATGTTTGTGGTTACTGGCCGTCCCAAGACCTCGATAGTGTTGTCGCTGTTACGGCAGTGTATTGCGCTGATTCCCTGTATACTCATCTTCGGGCATATCTGGGGGCTTTGGGGCGTGGTTGCTGCGACGCCAGTTGCTGATGGTTTCTCGTTCATTGTAACGGCGATACTCATCGGGTTTGAGCTAAAGAAACTGAGGGCCGCGGCGAGAAGCAGCAGGCAACGGTAACTTGAAAGCGTTTGTTTCATGCTGTTATGATGAGCTATGCAAAAGAACGAAAGACTCTCTTCCCTCCTGCGCCGTTATGAGGAGGTAGCCCAGCTTATTCAGGACCCGAAACTGGTAAAGGATCAGCAGAAGTACCGGGAAACCATGAAAGAATATGCCTTTTTAAGCGATATTGCCGCCGCGGACCAGAAAAGCGATACCCTGAGCAACCAGATTGCTGACGCAAAAACCTTGTTTCAGGAAGAAAAAGACCCTGATATGCGGGAACTGGCTAAAGAGGAACTGAGGGAGTTGGAACTGCGTCTGCAGGACGCGGAAGACCGGCTCAAGTTTCTTCTCATACCCAGAGACCCGCTTGATGAGAAGAACATCATCATGGAGATACGCGCTGGAACTGGCGGCGATGAAGCCGCACTCTTTGCTGCTGACCTGTTCCGTATGTACTCTCGTTTCGCGGAGACTCGTGGCTGGAAGTTCGAGACCATGAGTTCCAATGAGACTGAGCTTGGCGGGATAAAGGAAATCATCTTTTCGATTAGCGGTAGTAACGTGTACGAAAACCTACGCTACGAATCCGGCGTTCATCGAGTGCAGCGCGTTCCAGCGACTGAGGCTTCTGGCCGTATCCATACTTCGGCGGTTACTGTGGCGGTACTTCCTGAAGCCGACGAGACTGAAATCGACATACGGCCAGAAGACCTCCGCATTGACGTGATGCGGGCTGGAGGTCCGGGCGGCCAGTGCGTCAACACCACTGACTCGGCGGTACGTATCATTCATCTTCCCACTGGTATTACAGTGCATTGTCAGGATGAAAAGAGTCAGATAAAGAACAAGGCAAAGGCTATGCGGATTCTTCGCGCTCGCATCTACGAGATGGAGGCGGCGAAAGCAGCGGCGGAACGTGCCGAGTCGCGGAAGACGCAAGTCGGCTCCGGCGACCGTTCCGAGCGTATCCGCACCTACAACTTTCCCCAAAACCGGCTCACTGATCACCGCATCAACCTCACGCTGTACAAGCTCGACCTCATCATACAGGGCGATGTGGCGGAACTGTTTGACGCACTGAAACTGTCGGCACGGGAAGAGTTGCTCAGTGCCACAGCGTCTTGATGGTGGCGGAGTTCTTTGTTTGCCATGACTATCAGAGAAATTTTTTGCCAGGCTTGTGTACGGCTCCGCGACGCGGGTATTGATACGCCGGTGCTGGATGCGGGTGTTCTGCTTGCTGCTGTTCTTCACACTGATCGTGTTGGCCTCATCATCGCTGGCGAGCGGCCAGTGAGCGATGAGGCGTGGAGCGCTTACATGCGGATGCTGGAACGGCGGCTTAGCGGCGAGTGTGTCGCCTACATTGTTGGACACAAGGAGTTCTGGGGGCTGGACTTTACGGTTACGCCTGATGTGCTGGTTCCCCGCCCTGACACCGAGACGCTGGTTGAAGCGGCGCTATCTTGTATGGCCACACATCGGGTGTCTGACACTCACGGGGAAATCCTTGACCTATGTACCGGTTCCGGAGCAGTGGCTATTGTCTTGAAACATGAGTGTCCCATGGCACATGTCGTCGCTTCGGATATATCTCCGGCGGCACTTGCTGTAGCGAGGCAAAACGCTGCGCGGCTTCTGGGAGATGCCGTGCAGTTTATCGAAAGCGATCTGTTTAGTAAGATTGATGGGCAATTCGACCTTATCACCGCGAACCCACCGTATGTGCCAAGCGCCCTGATCGCCGATCTGACGCCAGAGGTACGCGGCGAGCCATTACTGGCGCTGGATGGCGGTAACGACGGCCTTGACCTTATCCGACGTATAATCAGCGATGCGAAACCTCGCCTCAAGCCCGGCGGTGTTCTGCTTATAGAGGCCGACCCCGAGGAGATGGATACCATCACGCGAATCCTGCTCGCCGAAGGTTACGAACAGCCGCGCCTGTACTACGATGTAGCTGGTAAAGCGCGGGTTATCGGGACTTAAACAAATTTACAAGAAATTACTGTCAAGAGGTCTTGCAAAATTCTGTAGAAGATTTATAATCTTTTTCAACCCTTCCTTAATAAGGATAATACAGGAACTTACATGACGACAAATAGTCATAAAGAGTTTAAACGGGCTTACTACAAATTTACAGTTTGTCTAAATTCTCTCCATGTATATCTATTTTACTTATTAGGATACACCAGTGAACCGGATCGTGTACCGTACAAGTCATTAGTTATAACTAACGAGTCATTAGTTACAACAAACGGATCATTAGTTATAACTAATGAGTTATTAGTTGTAACTAATGAGTTATTAGTTGTAACAAACGGATCATTAGTTACAACAAACGGATCATTAGTTACAACAAACGAGTCATTAGTTATAACTAATAGAGGAGAAAGATATGGTAAAGAGTAGTAATTGGATGCTGGTATCTCGGTATGATGTCCTTCAGCGAAGGGGAATTGGCAAATAAATCATCGAATTCCTGTGATTCATGTCATGGGAATCTTTATCTACCGTCATGTAGACGAACCGTTCTTTCAAAGCTTCTCCCTTGGCGAGGGCAATAACGACCAAACGGGTGATAATGATAACTTCGCTCTGGGCATGGGAATTTGTCAAATTGTCATACAAGGAATAGAGTCGGGATGGGCGGATTTGAACCGCCGATCTCTTGCTCCCAAAGCAAGCGCCTTAGCCACTAGGCTACATCCCGCAATTATTCATACATTAAACCCGAAAGTCGTCTTCCTTGTCCACTGGAAACATATAGAGATCATGCAAGTTGATGCTTCTATCCATGGAAAAAGCGCTATGACATTGCACCTCACTCACTGCCTCCACATCGAAAAAGTGATGAACTGTTTCAAACCCTTCCATTTCAGCACTAATGGCAAACTTAAACACCTGCCTGACACCAAGCGCTTCCGCAGGAACTGGACTTGGCCAGAAGCTAAATATGCCCGAGTTCTGGGATGCCAGTTTGCAGGGATTCTGCCACCTCCCATCAATCATAGGAGTACGCTTCCCGTCAAGGCAGAGTTCTAGCTCGACATCAACCATAGGCTCAAAATTCACCCCATTCAGAAGCTTGCCCAGTATCGTGGGGATATTGAACATAGGAGAGTCTTCAGCAAGATTAGTCCCAAGTGCGCTATCAGGCAAGGAACGATCGTTCTGAGCGATCTTCTTGATGGCGTCGTACACAAGCGCGGTAATATCTATCTTGAGTTGCTGACGCTCAACCGTCTCCAGCCCAAAACACGCCACTCCTCTGCTCGATACAATGTAGTGCGGTTCAACACGGTTCAGTACATAGCAGATCGTGTCTAAACGGTGCTGCTCCGAGAAACAGAAGTTTTGAGGATTCCCCTGTTTCTGAATGGACTCAAATATCTCATCAACTTTATTTATGACAACATCTTCATTGGTGTTATGAAACTTCATTCAACATCCTCTTTTATTTACTATATCAAACTCTCACTATTTTGTAAACTACCCCTTGACATAAACTCATTCCAGACAGATAATACCCATACATTTACTAGGTATTAAACAGGGCGGCGATAGCCGCTGTTAAAGTGGAGGTTTATTATGGCAAAGGCTGAAAGAATCACAGATCTCATCGGGAACACTCCCCTGGTGAAGATTAACAAGATCAACGAGAGCAATGCCCAGGTGTATGTTAAGCTGGAGAGCTTCAACCCTATGTCCAGTGTTAAGGACAGGATTGCTCTTGCGATGATCGAGGAAGGCGAGCGCTCCGGCAAGATCAAGGAAGGCACGGTACTTATTGAGCCGACGAGTGGGAACACTGGCATCGGGCTGGCTTATGTTGCGGCGGTCAAGGGCTATCGCATCATACTTACCATGCCGGAGACTATGAGCATTGAGCGGCGCAAGCTGTTAAAGGCACTCGGAGCTGAGTTGGAACTGACTGAGGGCGCCAAGGGTATGAAAGGCGCTATCGCCAAAGCAGAGGAACTCCTTGCGAAGATACCCAACGCCTATATTCCCCAACAGTTCGAGAACCCGGCTAATCCGACGATTCATGAGAAAACCACTGGACCAGAGATATGGAACGACACCAACGGCGAGGTTGATATACTCGTTGGTGGCGTAGGAACCGGTGGAACCATCACTGGCGTGGGACGCTATCTCAAGTCAAAAAAGGCGACAGTCAAAGTGGTCGCGGTGGAGCCGGTTTCTTCGCCAGTGCTTTCAGGCGGACTACCTGGCCCACACAAAATTCAGGGCATTGGCGCGGGTTTTGTACCTGGTGTCTATGACAAGGATATCGTCGATGAAATCTACCAGACCGATGATGTGAAGGCTGGTAACATCGCCCGCCTCCTTGCCCGAAAAGAAGGTATTCTGGTTGGCATTTCCTCTGGCGCGGCGCTTGAGGCGGCGCTCACCATCGCTAAACGCCCGGAGAATACGGGCAAGACCATTGTAGCCGTGTTACCCGATACCGGCGAACGCTACCTCTCAACCTGGCTCTGGGAAGAATAGCCAGGTCTTTGGTTTTTACCGCGCTTGATGGCTCCTGATATGCTCCACATGGAGCGTGATGCGTAAGCTCAATCAACGCGGTTTCTTCCAAAAGGCGAATATGAGCAGTCAGCTTCGGCTTGGCCAGCTTCAGTGCCATGCCAAGCCCCTATACTTAAAAGCAGGGTGATTCTTGCTTTAACCATTCCTATGGATTTGTGCCTTATATCCCATGCCAAGCCCCATTGCGTCATAATCTCGTTATAGCTATTCAAGTCCCGTGTCCCGTGCATCCTGAATGTTAAAGGGCTTATATTGCCGATAAGGTAAAAGTCATAACTAACAAAAAGGAATCAAATGAACCCTGTAAGCAAACCTATATGTGGCCTTGTTTGCCTATCCCTGCTGTATTCAGCAGTATCCTTTTCCTGCGCTTCAAAACCTGAACTTGTCGCGCCACAGGAAAAGCCTGTTCCGGTAGAGGCGGCGCCAGCAGAAACTCCACCTCCAGAACCAACGCAGGTTTCAGTGTCGCAAAAACGCAATACTCTGGCCATACTCGCCGAGATTACCATGTTGCTTGCTCAAGGGGACTTTGAGACAGGTATCGCCCTTTTTGAAGAAATTGAGTCGCCAGACGCTGAGTCCGCCAGAATACAGCTTTTGAAGGCGTCGGTTATGAATTCAGCGGGCATGTTTGACGAGGCACGAGCCATAACTAACGCCGTCATAAGCGCTGAGCCTGAGAACATGGATGCGCTCTTCGTGCTTTCCATGATTGAAAAGGCGGAAGGTAAGCCGCGTGAACAACACGCCCTGCTTGAAACTATACTCGTTACCAATCCGGTTCATATAAACGCCCTGAACGCAATGGGCGAGCTTTATACACGAGGGCGTTCTTTCAAAAACGCGGCGCTTTACTACGACCGCGCTCTCGCAGAAGAGCCGGAAAACGACAACGCCCTTATTGGCCGCGCCCTGGTCTATCGCTATAACCATGACTCAGCAAACGCGGAAATCCTGTTTAACAAGGCTGTCGCCACACATCCTTACTGGGCACAGGCATACAATGAACGCGCCCGTCTCTACCGCGACGAAAATAAGCCCCTAATCGCACTCGCTGATCTCGACATCGCCAAAAAACTCGCGCCAAATGACTACTGGATCGCCACGGATCGTGGCTCGGTACTCATAGCACTGCGCCGTAAACCAGAAGCCCTTGAGGAATACGAGCGCGCTATCACGATTGACCCTGCTAACTTCCTTGCTTATGTGTACAGCGCTGGTATTAAAGATGAATTCGGTGATTATGATGGCGCGGAAGCTGCCTATAAAGCCATTACCCAGTTACGGCCTGACTACTACTTTGGCTTTGAAGGACTGGGTATGCACAAAATGCGCAAAGGACAATGGGCTGAAGCCAGAGATGCCTTTCTTCAGGCATACCAGTATGTGCCTGAGATAAGCTATGCGCTTCTTGCAGCCCTGAACTGGATACGGGCAAGCGGCCCCAACGGACCAAAAGCCTTTCTGGAAGATGTGCTGAAAACCCTGCCCCGCGAATCCCTCTCATGGTATGTCGTACGTATGTTCCACGACCTGCGGGGAGACAGTGATGTTGTCAATAGGATAGCTCGTGAAAAAAACGAGGATACCAAAGCACAACTACTGTACTATCTCGCCAGCTACTATGACGTGAGCGGGAAGCCAGCAGTGGCAGACATATACTTCGAGCGAGTGCGCGAGCTTAACCGGCCATTCATGATGGAATGGCGCTTGAACGAATGGGTACTTGAACAACGACGCCTTGTTCTCGCAAAATAGACAAATGAACGATAGTCGTATAAGTATTACCCTGAACGGGCGGGAGTTCATTCTTATTGGCACAGCCCATGTATCACGGGAAAGTATTGAAGAGGTAGACCAGAGTATCCGCGAGGAAAGGCCAGAGCTAGTATGCGTGGAACTGGATGCTGGACGCCATAAGTCCATTGCAGAGCAGGCTAACTGGGAACAGCTTGATGTATCCAAGGTATTCAAGGAAGGCAAGGGGTTTCTGCTTATAGCGAACCTTGTGTTGTCCAGCTTCCAGCGACGCATGGGTGAGGAGCTGGGCATAAAGCCCGGGGAAGAAATGAAAATGGCGCTTGATACTGCCGCTGAACTGGGTATTCCCTACGCGCTCTGCGACCGTGAAATACAACTCACCCTTCGCAGGGCCTGGGCTACATGCGGCTTGTGGAGCAAATGCAAACTCCTCGCCTCCATGCTTTCCAGCGCCTTTACCACTGAAAAATTCGATAAAGCCGATATCGAAAACCTCAAAAAGCGTAATGAGCTTGATGGTATGATGGACGAGCTTGCCGCCTACCTACCCGAAGTGAAGGCAACGCTTATTGACGAGCGCGACCGCTATCTGGCCGCAAAACTCTGGACAAGCGGACTGGGCGTTCACAAACAGCTCGCGGTAATTGGCGCCGGCCATCTTATGGGCATCAAGGCACACCTTGAACGGATTGCACGCGGCGAGGAAAACGCCGATACAGCTGATCTGGACACGATTCCACCGCCCAAACTCTGGTCAAAGGCGCTAACCTGGATACTGCCAGCGCTTCTTGTCGCGCTTTTCATCGTGGGTTTCTTCCACGCAGGCGCTGACGTCAGCCTTGCTATGCTCATCCGCTGGGTTTTATGGAACGGCTCCCTCGCGGCGCTCGGTGCGCTGCTCGCCATGGGGCATCCACTTTCCATACTCGTATCGTTTGTCGGCGCGCCCTTTGGCACTATAAGCCCCTTTGTCAGCGTTGGCCTGTTCTCCGGCATTGCCGAAGCGACTCTCCGCAAGCCCCGTGTCTCAGATACCCAGAACCTTTCCTCTGATCTTACCAGCCTCAAAGGTATCTACCGTAACCGCATCACGAGGGCGCTTCTGGTCTTCTTCCTCTCGTCGCTCGGCGGCGCTATCGGAAACCTTATCTCCGTACAGGCGCTGGCCAGTCTCTTAGTCAAATGACGCACGCTGTATACGCGAATAGCAATACTCAAGGCATGGTCCGTGACGCGGTTAATGTCAAAGCGTATCTGTCGGTCTCTCAGACTTGCGATAGCCGGTTCATTCGTGGTGATGTGCATTACGGTAAGCTCCTTCGCAATGATTGCCGAAAGCAGCTTTGACAGAGCGCCACGTGATTCAGGAATATACCGAGTGAAAACAGACTTAAAGACATTATCCCAGCATATATCAATGAGGTCTTCGGTAGTGCTAAACTATACTTTGTTCATAAACAAAGTATGCTGGAAAAGTGCTATATACAGCAAGACCTTCCAACATCACCTGTTTTCTTACTTCGGCTTGTAGAGATCATTCTAGAACTTGTAGAGATCATTCTAGGACTCGTAGAGATCATTCTAGGACTCGTAGAGATCATTCTAGAAACCCTAGAGATCATTCTAGGACTCGTAGAGATCATTCTAGAAACCCTAGAGATCATTCTAGGACTCGTAGAGATCATTCT
>JAIRYV010000018.1 GCA_031267685.1 Treponema sp. | reverse complement strand
GTGTCTTCTCACACATAGACTATGTGTCTTCTCACACATAGACTATGTGTCTTCTCACACATAGACTATGTGTCTTCTCACACATAGACTATGTGTCTTCTCACACATAGACTATGTGTCCTTCGCTTTACCATAGGAAATGTGCCTGTATTGTAAGGCGTTTAGTCCTCTTTTATCAGGAGAACAGTTGTGAAAAAAAACTGGTTACTTAACTGGACAAATTCACGGCCTTCTTGTGTAAAGGGAGAAATAGAGAGCTATTGGATATGGAGGCTTATCATGGGTGAGGTAAAGGAAACGATCACCTGGTGAATGTGCGAGATACAGAAAACGCTCGTAACGGGTATAGCAAAGAGGTAGAGGTGAGGAAGCTGACGGTGAGTGCAGTGGTGGACACTGAAGTGGAGCCGTTGGTTATCACGAAAGCTATACGGCAGAGGCTTGGTCTGGAGATCGAATCGGAAGAGCTGGAAGGCATCCATAGCAATAGGTGGCTGCGTCAGATGAGATTACTCAGGAAATAATCCATTGTGTCCGGGACTGTAGCCTATTGCCCTCTAGACTAGAGAAAAAGTGATTGCGATAATCGTTTTACATGAATAAGTTTATCTTTGTATCTGGCGGTGTATGTTCAAGTCTGGGAAAAGGCGTATCAGCGTCGTCAATTGGCGCTCTACTTGAAGGGCGCGGGTTGAATGTCTGTATGGTCAAATGCGATCCCTACATTAACGTTGATGCGGGAACCATGAGTCCCTATCAACACGGCGAGGTCTATGTTACCGACGATGGTGCGGAAACGGATCTCGATCTTGGTAACTATGCCCGGTTCACTAACAGTCCCCTGTCGCTGGTAAACTCGATTACTACAGGTCAGGTTTACCAGTCAGTTATTAGTAAGGAACGGAAAGGGTGTTATTTGGGGCATTGTGTGCAGGTCATTCCGCATATCACGGATGAAATCAAGAGCCGCATCCTCTCGGCTGCCAAAGCAGCTCCTGATACTGATGTGGTTATTGTCGAAATCGGTGGCACGGTTGGCGATATTGAGTCCATACCCTTTTTGGAAGCGGCACGGCAGCTCATCCATGAGTTAGGTAAGGGTAATGCGCTATCAGTGCATCTTACGTTGATACCGGAAGTGGCGGGTGGCGAACTCAAGACTAAGCCTACTCAGCACTCGGTTAAAGCCATGCAGGAGCAGGGCATACAGCCTGACATACTCATTTGTCGCGCTCCGGTCTTGCTTGAGGAAAGTACCCGGCGTAAGATTTCCAGCTTCACTAACGTTGATTTTAACGCGGTGTTTACTTCTTATGATGTGGATACGACGATCTATGAGATACCGTTGATCTTTTTTAAGCAGGAACTGGATCAGGTGGTGCTGCGGAAGATGGGTGTTGAAAGCCGGCATGCAGAGCTTGACGCATGGCATAACATGATGGAGCGCTTCAATGCTCGTCAAGGCAAGGCGCGGATAGGCATTGTGGGTAAGTACATGGAGTTAAATGACTCCTATAAGTCGGTTTATGAAGCTCTGTTTCACGCCAGCCTTGAATGTGGTATTAAGGTGGAGATGGTAAAGATTGACTCATCCCGTATTGAGGAGACGAGCGCTGATGTAGTGCTTGGCAAGAGTGGCGAGGCGATTGACGGTATTCTCGTACCGGGTGGTTTTGGGCAGCGCGGCATCAATGGTATGGTGAAGGCAGCGGCATGGGCGCGCGAGAACAAGGTTCCCTACTTTGGTATCTGTCTGGGTATGCAGATCATGGTGATTGATTGGGCAAGAAACATACTTGGCTGGGAGGACGCTGATTCTACTGAGTTTAACAAGAAGACGAAGCATCCTGTGGTGAGCCTGCTTGAGGAGCAGAATGACGTGAAGAACTACGGCGGTACAATGCGGCTTGGCAAGAGCGAATCGGTTGCAGAGGAAGGCACGCGCTTCATGGTGGCATATAGCGAAAAAAGCGTGTTTGAACGTCACCGCCATCGTTACGAGTTTGCCAACCGCTATCGCAAGGAAATGACCGAGTCTGGCCTGCGCCTTGCTGCGTTCACGCCTGATGGCGGTCTTGTCGAGAGCGTTGAATGGAACGATCACCCATGGGGTCTTGGCGTGCAGTTTCACCCTGAGTTCAAGTCAAAGCCCACGGCGGCCAACCCGCTATTTCGCGCTTTTATTGCTGCGGTAAAGGCAGCTAAAGAAGAAGGAAAGGCATGAAAAAAGCGCTTTGGTATATGGCTGCGCTTCTTTTATGCGCGTGTTCCTTTGATTATGGGGAGGCAAGTACCAGTTCAGATGAGTTGCCGGATATTGTCATGGAAGAGGTCGAGTATGTGCGCGTGCGGAACGGGAATCCGCTGGCGCGTTTTGCGGCTGAATCTGCGGAACGTTACGAGGAGCGGCAGGTTATGGAATTGCGTAACTTTACGTTTGAGCAATTTGAGACCCGGGGCGAGGAACTGAATGCAGCGGGGAGCGCGGGGACAGCTACGGTTGCGCTTGACACGGGCAATGTACAGTTGCGCGAGGGGATACGCATTGACGTAGAGTCTGAAGACATTACCATAGAAACAGAGCGTCTTGACTGGCAAGATAAAGAGCGCATACTTACTGCTGGTGAGAATCAGCGGGTTGATATGAAGCGTTCTGATGGCACGGACTTTTCCGGCTGGGGCTTTTCCGCGAATATCCGCGATCGGACTTGGGGTTTTAGCTCTGGCATTCAGGGCGCGTATTTCTGGGAGGATGATGAGGAAGACGCGGAAGTGGCGGAAGAGCTTGAGCTTACAGGGGCTGTGACTGCGACTGAGCTTACGGAGTCTGACTCAGAGGCAGAGGAGACCGAAAGCGGGGAGTTCATAAAAGAAGAATAAAACGATGAAGGAGTTTTTTATGTTGATAAAGCGATGTTTCTTATTTCTATTTCTGTGTATTGCGCTTACGGGTGTGTATTCTGATACTTTTACCTTTCGCGCTGATCGCATGAGCGGCAGTCGGGAGTCGGGCAAGAAAATCACCATACTCATGGGAAACGCTGAAGTGCATTCGGATAACATTTTGCTCAGGGCGGCGCGAATTGAGATTCAGGGTGATAATAACGAGTTTATTGAATGTTCTGGCGAGGTTTGGGGACGAGAAGAGGAGAAGGATATTGTGTTTCAGACTGACCGGCTGCATTACGACCGGCAGCTCAAGATTGCGCGGCTTGATGGTAATTCCACGCTGGAAGATCGGCAGAACAATATTGTTGCCAAGGGTCGTTTCATTGAGTACAAGGATCAGAGCGAGGAAACGGTGATCCAGATTGGAGTGCGGCTTTTCAAGGATAAGATGGTATGTCGCGCTGAATACGCCACATACCGTCGTATAGAAAAGTTGCTTGATCTCTCTGGCTTCCCTGCTGTATTCAAGGAGGAAGATGAATTCCACGCTGACCGTATCCGCGTTGACCTTGATACTGATGACGTTACTATGGACGGCGGGATTTTTGGCACGCTAAAGGGTTAATTGATGGAAGAAGAGATACCTGTGTCGCCGATATCCGATGCCTTGTCATTGGTATCAGACACAGCCCCCACACCGGTAGAGTCCGCTGACCTGCACGTTTTGGGCGTTGTGGAATTGCGGAAGCGCTTTGGCCGTAAAGAAGTGGTGCGGGGTGTGAACTTTTCTATGCACAATGGCCAGGTGGCGGGATTGCTCGGACCAAACGGGGCCGGCAAGACAACTATCTTCTATATGATAGTAGGTTTCTATCAGCCATCAAGCGGTAGGGTACTGATGGACGAAATCGACATCACCCGCAAACCTATGTACAAACGGGCGAGGCAGGGCATTGCCTATCTGCCCCAGGAAGCGTCGATCTTCCGTAAGCTCACGGTGGAGCAGAATATCTGGGCAATCCTCGAAACACGGCGCGATCTCAGTAAACCTGAAAAAAAGGAACGCCTTGAGGCACTGCTTGATGAATTCGGCATTGGCCGGATTCGTGGACAGTTTGGCTTTACGCTCTCAGGCGGTGAGCGCCGGCGCACGGAAATTGCCCGCGCCCTCGCCACTGAGCCTAAGTTCCTCCTTCTCGACGAGCCTTTCGCGGGCATTGACCCTATTGCAGTCTATGAAATCAAGCAAATCATCAGAAAGCTGGCGCAAAAAGGCATCGGCATCCTCATCACCGACCACAATGTACGCGACACACTTGAAATCACTACCGATGCCTTTATCATCAATACTGGTACGATTGTAGCCCAGGGCGGTCGGGACGATATCCTTAACAACGAAATGGTACGGGAAGTGTATCTGGGCGCGGAGTTCCGAATGTGAGGCATGAGTGCGTCTTTTCGATTTACTGCTGATTATCGGCCTCGCACTCCTCTGCTACGGGCTTGTCCCGGTTATCGGGGCCTTTATCAGCCGACATTCATGGCGGGTGTTCAGACAACGTTTCAATGACCTGCGTCTCTCTCCCATGCTTGACTATACGGCGTATCAGCGTTGCGTTTATGGTGGCAGGTTCCGCTTTATCGGTGGCTTTGAATCCATAAGCGATGAGCATACCCTGTGGATACGCGCTGAAACCGTAAGCATACCGGTCAGCCTCTCCGGCAGGTATACCTACCTTTTTTCGATAGTCGAGGAAGGTGACGAAGAAACGCCTGAACGAATTCGCTGGGACCGGGTTTCCACCTTAACCGAGGGGATAAAAGTCTTTGTTGGCGGCAATCTTGCGCGTCAGGACGAGCGCTTAGTTTTTGTCTCAAGCGAAGAAGAGCCGCTGCTGCTTATCTTTTACGACGGTAATGATCGCTCGTTGCCCATCAGGGCTATCCGCGCAGGACGTAACAAAAACGAGTATTGGAATCCCATAACCCCGTATGCCTTTATACTGGGTGCGTTCTCCCAACTGCTCATCGTACTTTCATTTTTTTCGCGGCCCACGTTCAGTCTCACCTCGATAGTCGCCTTCATCGCGCTCTTCACCCCGATCATCCCCTTCTTACCGCCAGGATTTTTGTGTACCGTACTGTACAATTCGCTCTGGCACAAGGCACGTCAGTTCCGCGAGTATCGCGATGTGGCGCGGCTTCCCCTAAAATATCTCAGCTCCGGGGTATGGCGCAGTCTGCTTCCTGATGGTGAGCTTTACGGCATGAGTCGTGTTGATACATTGCCCGAACATATCCCGCTTCTTTTGTCCTCAGATCAGAAAAAAGGCCAATGGTATGTGTTTGGCCATATAGACGAAGCGCCGCTTCCCCGTGAGCCTGATGATCTGTTTGCTACTTTTGGAGCAATACAGGGAGACCCGGAAGCGCTTGCCCGGCGTTACGCGATAAAAGCGCATATTCTTGAAATTGCCTCAGGCTTGTTTCTAGCTATGGGACTAGGGATCAATCTATATTTTATTATTCTGATACTCCGACAACTGCATATATTTTAAAACATTCGCTATCTTACAACATTATTTTGCCAGATTTGGCTTTCCTCAAATCCGTCTATGCCCTTAATGACCGCGAGCCAGTAATCAGCCTCCTCCTGCGCTGTCCATGGGCCAACGCGGACACGGTAGAAATCTTTGCCCTGCACATTGTGGGTTTCGATAACTGCGCCAAGGCTCTTTGTTTTCAGGGTTTCTTTGACATCTTCAGCCCGAATCTGGGTGGAAAACGCGCCAACCTGTACCCAATAGCTTTCGTACGTTTTTTTTGCGCTTGTGGATGTGGATGTAACTGAACTTGCTGGCTGAGTCTGGCGCGTGGCGCTTGCGACGGATGCGCTCTGCGTTGCCACTCTTGAGGTGGTGGTGGACACACGTGTGGCGCTCTGGCTACTTGTCGTCGTGGGCGCACTTACGGATGTGCTTTGCGTGGCTCCACTTATGGTCGTAGCAGGCTGGATAGCCGCAGGCGTTACAGGAATAGGAGTAGTTTTAGTTGCTACTGATTGAGATGAAGTGGAGGCACTTGAAACACTCGGCGTAAGCAACTGGGCGCTTGATGCCGAAGTAGAAGACGCGGCCTGAGCGCTTGATGCCGTAGCGGGCGGCGCGATTTCAACCGTTACACTGGGACTGCTTGTGCCTGTTCCAACACTTCTCGCCGGAGTATCGTCATAGGCGCTACTGTCTGATAGCGTAATGGGAGACGTCGCGGGCAAACTACTACCCCCTGATGTATCAGATGTGGACGCAATAGCACCAGCGTACGTAGTACCACTAGAAGTTGGGGAATCTTTCTTGGGTGCAAAGATCAAGATTGAAAGCCCGATCACGATTACCAAAAAAATACCAAGCGAAACCGCTATGAGTAGTAACTTTTTCTTTTCCATAGAATTAACAATGCCCCTGAATGAATGAAAAAATTATATTGAGCCGGCGTTCCAGACTCGCCCGCACATAACGGGAAGTAAAATAAGCGCCGTTATTTACTTCATATATATCGGCATTACTTGCCAAGTATTGAGACGTGAAGGTAGCCTGGCTCCGAAGACGCTGTACTAGTGTTGCCCACGGAAGCTGATCGCGTTTATGGGCGCGAAAAAGCCGCGTGAGAAACGGCGCTTTAACCAGAATCAGAGCATCAAGGCGTCTGAAGGCCGAAGACTTATGGAGAAGCGCCGCATTTATGACACAACACCAGGCTGCTGTTTTCAGCGCCGCTTGTTGCGCAATCCACTCATCGGTGAGCCGGTTCACTTCCGGGTGGACAATGGCTTCAAGCGCCGCGAGTTCTTTCGGTTTGCCAAAGACCCGTGCGCCCAGCAGTTTGCGGTCAACACGGCCATCAGCGCCAATGGTCGCGTCACCAAAACGAGCGACAATGGCATCCTTACGCCACTCAATCGCCTCATGCCCCAACTTATCCACATCCAGTGTAGGAATATCCCGCGCCTCAAGTAGGTTGGCGATGTAGTTCTTGCCCGCACAATAGGTTCCGGTAAGCCCGATCAGTTTCAGTGGAAGTCTCCCCAGCGTCTGCCGATTTCGACACCAACCCGTAGCGGCACTGATAAAGCAACAGCGTTTTCCATTTCTTCTTTAACAATACGCGCAATATCCTCGGCGCCCTGTGCCGGCGCTTCAAGGATAAGCTCATCATGAACCTGTAAGAGGAGTCGCGCCGGACTTTTTTCAGCGCTAAGACGCTTGTCCAGATTCAACATGGCAATTTTAACGATGTCCGCCGCCGAGCCTTGTATAGGCGTATTCACAGCAACCCGCTCCGCAGCTGCCTTTTCAGTTTTGTTAAGGGAGTTAATCGCGGGAATGTAGCGCCGCCTACCAAAGATGGTGGATGCATAGCCGCTTTGCTCGGCCTTTTGCACAAGGTCTTTCACCAGCCGGTTAATGCCGGAATAGGTCTTGAAGTAGGTTTCAATGAACGCAGACGCTTCAGTGCGACGTATGCCCAGTTCGTTGGCAAGGCGGAACGCACTCATCCCATACATCACGCCAAAATTGATAACTTTTGCTACACGCCGCTGTTCAGGCAGCACTTCAGCCTCATCAATGCCAAAGATGAGTGCAGCGGTACGGGCGTGTACATCCTTTCCCAGCCTAAACGCAGATACAAGGTTTTCATCGCCAGAAAGATGGGCAAGTACCACCAGTTCTATCTGGCTATAGTCAGCGGAAATAAGGGTCTTGCCCGTATCCGCGACAAAGGCTTCACGAATCCGGCGACCTTCCTCGTCGCGTACGGGAATGTTTTGCAGGTTTGGCTCACGGCTTGAAAGCCGGCCAGTAACAGTTCCAGTCTGCACAAAGCTGGTATGAAGCCGGCCATTGACGTCGGCTAGTTCAGCGAGCGCATCCACATACGTTGACTTGAGCTTTGCCAGTGTCCGATGCCGCAGAATCAGCGCCGGAACCTCATCCTCTTTGGCCAGTTCTTCAAGCACTGCAACATCTGTGGAAAAACCAGTCTTAGTCTTCTTACTCGGTTTCAGACCCCGCTCAACAAAAAGTACGTCCTGCAGTTGCTTTGTAGACAACAAGTTAAATTCATGCCCAACGAACGAAAATGTCTTTTCTTTAAGGCTTTCCAGCTCCACGGCAAGTTCTTTGCCATACTCCTCAAGCACGAGTTTTTCGATCTTAATCCCTTCCCCCTCCATTTCAGCGAGTATGGGCAAGAGCGGCATCTCCATTGTAAGAAACAGTGATTCCACTTCAGTCTCCCTAAGACGCGGCTCAAGCATAGTCTTCAGCCTCATCGTGAGATCAGCGTCTTCAGCCGAATAGCGCGTTGCGATCTCAAGCGGCACAGCGTCAAAGGTAGTCCCTTTAGGCACGATAGAGAAATAAGGCAGGGGCGTGTATGAAAAGTGAAACGTGGACAATGAATCAAGAGAATAGTTGCCCCGTTCAGGCGCAGAGAGCCAGGCAGCAATCATGGTATCCCATATCTTGCACTGCCAGCGCGGAATGCCCCAAGCCCGCGACACCTCGTAATCATACTTCGCGTTATGGGCTATGATAGCCATGGCGGGATCAGCAAAGAACGGCACCAAAAGCGCTTTCACCTGCTCCGGCTCAAGAAACGGCGCAGTGCCTTCATGCGCGGCAAGCGGCACGTAGACCGCTTCTTTCGGGCGAAGTGCAATGGATATACCCACCGGCTTCGCGTGCCAGGCATCAAGGGAATCAGTCTCAAAGTCCAGCGCCATAAAGCCCTGGGCTTTCGCTTCTTTGATAAGCGCTTTTAGTTCATCAAAGTCCAGTAAGGTCTTATACACGCCATCACCCAGCAGCGCTGGATCAATATAGTGCATCTGGGGTGCAGAAGCAGGCGCTGGGACATCGTCTATGACTTGGCCGTCGTTTTTTGTCAGGGCTATAGCGCTCTTCCGAACCCCCTCACGCAAGAGTATCGCAGCTCCTTTGGCGGGATTCAGGTTTTCGATACTAAGCGCGTCGTCTACTGAGGAAATCGACAGAGGAACCGAGTATTCCAGCCTGATGAGGGATTGCGATAGATACGCACTTTCTTTGCCAGCAGCCAGATTTTTCCCAGCCGCACCCTTAATGTCTGCCAAATTCCGGTAGATTTCGTCGAGCGATCCATAGCGGGACATGAGTTTAACCGCAGCTACTTCACCAATGCCATACACACCAGGTATATTGTCAGAACTATCGCCACTAAGGGAAAGCATGTCCAGCATTTTCGACGGCGGAACCCCCCACTGAGCCTCTACCTCTGAGACCCCCACAAGTTCATAAGCTGAGGCCGCTGGTTTTTCCACCGACTTATTCGCCACCGGTGAAGCGTCAAGTGAACTGTTTAGTCCGCGAAATTCGCCCTGAACACTTTTTTTCTTAATATCGCTGCCTGTCCCAGCCTTCACCGGACGCAGTTGATAGGTGCCATTACCTATAAGCTGATAGAGGTCCTTGTCTGACGAGAACATGTAGCACTGTCGGTTTTCCGCCTGACAGCGCTGCACTAACGTGGCGATGATATCGTCAGCCTCAAAACCGTCAACACGCAGTACTGGAATTCCCAGGGCCGTCAGAAATTCATAAATAAGCGGAACCTGTTCATGCAGGTCTTCCGGCGCTTTTTCCCGTTTGGCTTTATACTCCGGGTACTGCTTATGCCTGAACGTCGGGGTTATTGAATCAAAGACCGCCACAAGCCGAGTGGGTGGACGCATTATCACACCATTCTTCTCCACAAGCGGCGCCCCATCGTTTAGCAGAGAGACCACAGTTCGGGAAAACCCGAACAGGGCAGAGATGTTTTTGCCAGAGTTGTTCCGCAAAGGATGCTTGTACATGGCAAAATAAGAACGATAGATAAGACCATAGGAATCAATCAGATAGAGTGGCGGAAGTTCCGCCGGAGAATTTAGAGACATAATAACCTCAATATAAGATATGTTGGCGCTCGAACCGCGCACGTGTACAAAGTGCGCTGCTTAAAACGCGCCGCTAAAGTGTAATGTCGATAAACGAAGGCGTACCGCTTCCCCCACGCACAATTGAACGCCGCCACAGGGAAGTTCCCTGAAGCTGTTTAATCTCAACGCGAAGTTCAGTCATGCGTTTGGAAAGCAGTTCTTGATTGTGTCGTGATTGAGTTACGATTTCGTGTTTCAGACCGGCGACCCGCGCCATCAAGGTCTGCGTCTCCACATCTGTAGCTACGGCTCCACGTAGAGGAACAATCACCTTTTCCAGTGCAAGGATACTGGCAAGCGTTTGTTCCTGAATTGCTACATAGCAAAGCGCCTTCTCACCGTTTCCACGTCCTATCGCGGCCCGCTGCTTATCAAGCGCCGTGAGATAGCGGCAGAGCCGCTCTTCCTGGGTAAGCAGAAGCGCATACAGGCGTGGAAGCGCTTCCCACGCCTGTATGTTCTGTCGCGCTCGCGGCATGGAATGTGCGCTTGTTGAAGTCATCATCGACTAACCAGCGATATTAAGGCCATTCCTCGGCCGTTCCGCTACCTCAGGCGTACCTTTGGTAATAACCTCAAACCACGCGCCTCGCAGATCGCCCACCATTTCACGGACAGCCGTGATACGCGCTGGATTCTTGTCAATGTTACCACCGAGCAGTTCCTGATTGAACCATGTGTACAAGGAGAAAAGGCTCTTCGCTATCTCACCACCCTGATCAAAGTCCAACGAAACAATAAGCTCCGTGATGATTTCCTGGGCTTTGAGAATTGCTTTACTTATCTGCTCAATCTTTGCCGGATCTCCCTTCTTACTAGTGTTATTGAGCTGCATCAGCTTTAAGCCCTGATCCAGATTTTTAATTACCTCATCATACAGCATGATGATGAGCTGACCCTGTCCCGCAGTCGTAACTCTTGTCGACCGGTACGCGGACAACGCACTTGAATATGCCAAAATGGCCCCCTCCGTTTTCATTTTTTGTTTGTTGCAATCCATACGCTCGCATGGAACGCAACCCGCTACTTTTATTAACCATATTCAAAACCAGTTCCACCAACAATATAAGCAAATTCTGGAACTAGCTCAATTCTATCCTTTCTTATCGGCACGATAAGAGG
>JAIRYV010000100.1 GCA_031267685.1 Treponema sp. | reverse complement strand
CACACACCAACACCGCCCCCCCCCGCCAACCCCACGTCTGCAAACACTCAGTCCCTCCCCGACGCTCTTCCGATCTCAAGTGGGCTTATACCAGCACACCAAGTGGGCTAGTACCGTCCCATCAAGTGGGCTTATACCAGCACACCAAGTGGGCTAGTAGCGGCACATCTTGTGGGCTTTGACGAGCCCTCCAAGTGGGGGAGTAGGGTCGTTTGGAGTGGGCTAGGACTAGCCCATCAAGTGGGCTTAGACCAGCACAACGAGTGGGCTTATACTAGCCCATCAAGTGGGCTAATACTAGCACACCGAGTGGGCTAGTACCGTCCCATCAAGTGAGCTTAGACCAGCACATCAACGGACTAGGGCGTGTTCATACAATGAGAAGTATGCTATACAAGGGATATGGAAATAAGCGAAGAACAATACCAGAGGATTCAAACCTTCTTACCCCGGCAAAGAGGGCATGTAACAATAGCAAACCAGACCTTACTGAACGCTCTGGTCTACCGCTGTGAGAAGAGGAAAGACTTGTCGGGATGGAGACGTTTTCCCTTGATTCGACATCAACCAAAGTGCATCCAGACGTGCATGGGGCGTTAAAAAAAGGGGAGAATAAGCGATAGGGAAGAGTCGGGGATGGTGGAATACGAAGATACACGCATTGGTATCCAGTGACCGAACTATGGTGAAGTTCAGTTTGTCGCTCGGTAACGCTGTTGATGCGGTGGAGGGACGGCTCTTATTGGCACGGGTAGGGCCACTTGAAGGAAGCCCCAAGCTCCTTATGGACAGAGCGTATGAGAACGACGAACCAGGCACACTGCGGTGGTACCACCGAAACGTAATCGACGTCGTCCTTGGCCGTATGACCAGGAATTATATAAGCGGCGTAATGAGGTTGAGCGCTTTTTTCGGCGCTTACAAGGATTCCGCTGTGTATGTACCCGTTACGACAAACTCGATGTGATGTTTAGCACCTTTATTCTTCTAGCCAGTATTTGTATCTCTTTGCTGAGTGTGAACACATCCTAGTGTCATTGAATAGCATAGTAGTACCTTCTTACTTTTTCTATTGGCTGTTTCAGCCACAAACTAAAATAGCCTGTTATGGCTCTGCTCCCGGTTTCTGGCTCCTCCATAGCATTACGGCAAGATGCTTAATGGAACCAGCTATGACGAGGACGCCTATGGACATAAGGAGGTCTTCTATCTTCCCGATAAGTGTGCTATGTAAATAGCTCCTACAGACTGAGGATAATGCTCAGAAGAATCGTCAAAGTATTGCCGTTGTGCGAATGATTCAATACTATTAGTAAATCGTGAAGGCAAAGGAAACCCTTGCTTTCAATTTGGAGGAACAGTATGAACATAACAAAAAGCAACTTTGAGACAGAGGTCTTAAACTCACCGATTCCAGTTGTGCTGGACTTCTGGGCAACCTGGTGCGGGCCATGTAGGATGCTTGCCCCGGTTCTTGACGAGCTTGCCGCAGAGTACGCGGGACGCGTCAAAATCGGCAAGGTTAATGTAGACGAGGAAGGAGCCTTGGCGGAACAACACACCGTGGCGTCAATTCCCTGTCTGGTCGTGTATAACAAAGGGAACCAGCTTAAACGTCAGGTTGGCGCGGTTCCTAAGGCTTCAGTTGAGGCGCTTTTCAAGGACGTGCTCTAAAAGCGCCCAGCAACTATAGCGTTTTTGTCATGGTTCCTCATATTCCACGCAATGGCTGAGGCAAGGTCGTTTCAGTCAACGCGCCCTGTGGTGGCAAAGCGCGGCGGAAGACGCGGTAGTTGATGTGCGGAAAGATGTTATGGCGGCGCTCAAGCGCAGTGAACCATTCGGTACTGATGTAGTTACTGGCAAGGGCTTCGTAGATCGTGGTGAAATTCCGCAGGGACATCTCAATCTGAGTGCGGGCGTATTCAGTGGCTTCTTTTTTATAGAGCATCTTTGCCCAGTCTGAAGTCTGCACCAGCAGAATCTCGCGGGCAGCCTGATTGAGTAGGCGCTCCTTTATCCCACTTTCGTTAGGGAAACGGTCAGCCAGTTCAATCATGCGTTCAAGGGAACGCGCTACATGGCGATACATCCAGTCGTTGGAGGCGTCAAGCCATGTCTCAGCATAGCCATTCACCCCCTCAGACGAGAACTCCGGCATGATCACTTCAATGTCCATGAGGTTCTGCCTGAACAGGTACTCCGAAGGCGTCATAAACTGAATCGTCTCCCGTTTTGCGCCTTCACGGAACAGTGCCTCAAGGAACCATGTTCCCTCATGCCAGAAACGGCCAAAGATATCAGCGTTATACGCGCAAAGGCTGATCTTTGGCTCGTCCATGAACTGAGCCGCAAGGTTAAACTGCATAGTGCGCCGGTCAAGAAACGTGATTGCCTGTTCCCGCGCCTTTTGTGCGGCTTTTTCCGGGTCATACAGCGGCTTGCTGCCCTTTCTCGATGCGCTATAGCCCAGCGCGTGATACTTGTAGCCCGTGGCGCTACGCGCCTGATCTGCACTAGTAAACGGGCGAACCATATCCACTGGAAGCTCGTAACCCACATCTTCATAGTTATCGCGGTACACGCCGTCATGGAGAAAACCGCACTCACTGTCTACAATGTCCCTGTGCGCATAATAATCCCGTGCCAGAAGCAGCAGGCCGCGAGGGGTTCGCGCCGGATAAAAGCTTCCATAAGGCGCCGGAGGTTTACTCAGCGCAAAGGCGTGGGTATCGACAATGGTATAGCCAAAGTTGTAGGCGCGGAAGAAGCGCTCCAGTTCCGGGGTCCAGCCAAGCTCAGGCAGCCAGAAGCCCTGAGAGCGGGCGTCGGTTCGGCGAATCTCACGTGAGCTAAAACAACGGCGGTAGGAGGAAACCGCCACTTCAAACTGCGCTTGAATCACCTCTAGCCATGAAGTATAGAAAGGAAGAAACGCATGAGTCGCGGCAGTGTTCAAAAGTTCAAGACGCCCCTTGCGCTGATAGCGATCAAACACGCCGATGATGTTTTTTTCATAACGCTCGGTGAAGTTGATATGGCGTTCCAGTGTTGTATCATAAAAGCGCTTTGCCAGATGCTGGAGAACTTCGTTCCCTTTAGTCCGCTCGATTTCATCAGCGCCAAATTCGATCTGCCGGTCAGTATAATCAAGATAGCGTTTCAGAAGCAGTTCATCCTTGCAGAGATGGCATAGGATTGGAGAAATAGAAAGCGCCATACGGAACGGCACATGATCCGCGTCGAGCCGGTCAAACATCTCAAGGAGCGGCAAATAGGTCTCCGAAAGACTCTCAAAAAACCAGCGCTCCTCAGCCGCGTCCGGTATTTTAGGCTCACGGACAAAAGGCAGGTGAACATTCAGGACTATCGAAATAGCATTGCGTTTCATAGTTTAAGCCCGTTTGATACGAGATTCTCTGTCATTGTTATGAAGTATAGTAAAATCTTCTATCCCAGACAGGCGGATAAGCGGGTTTTTGTACAGAACCTCATCTTCCGAAGGATTGAACAGACGGGGCATGGTAAAGGGGCGCGATGTGGCAAGCACAATTTCTTCATCACCACGCAACACACAAAGCTCTATCTTAAAACGCCCGCTTTCCGGCGGAAAACCAATGTACCAGGCATCATCGTCAACGCCAACTGGAATAGTGAACGGCTCCCACAAGTTGTGGTACTCCGAAACCTTGAGTTGATAGCCCGCAAAATCATCGGCCTTCTCATAGATTTCCTTGTCATCGTTTTTGACCTCCCAGAAGGTGAAAGCCCAGAGCGGATCGCGCAGCATGACCTCGATAAACGTGATATTGTACTGCTTAGGTAGGAGAACCGGCTCAGTGATCCGCTTATCGAAAAGCTTTTTGTGCGGCACTGCTTGCGTATCATCAGGGGTGTCAGACACCTCTTCCTCCTCAGACGCCTCTTCCTCCTCAGCACTTTCCATAAGCTCTTCAATGATAAATATCCGATCCAGTTCTGGTGGGATATCAATACCAAAACTATCCGCAAGCTGAACAAGTTCTTGCGTAGTAAGGCTTTCAAGGTGCGGTCTTTTTAGATTAGTTGCTTGCATGAGTATAGCATCCATAGCTCAATGATGGAAAAAAGAGCGACACCTGTCAAGACACGGCAGACTAGCCGGATCAGGGAGGCGAAACTTCTTTTACTCTTCCTCTTTTGCTGTTGCGGTAACAAGCTGCTTTCCCTAACCGTTCTTTTTGCTTATAACCCTAAGCGGGTAACCGGAGCGTGCGCCAAGCGCTTTTCCACTGGCCTTCGCAGGTACTGTCGCTTTGACACTATGGATAGTGTTAAGCGTGGCTTCACCGGTACTTCGAACACCACGCCGGAATAGCGTCTCCGCTATGGAAACAACCTTGTCAGCGAGACAGATGATCCAGCCTTCACGATACTTAGGCGGGTGCAACAACGTGTATGGCCACATGTGCGTCCGAATAAGAGACATCTCTTTGTCTGTAACGTTGAAATAGAGACGGGCATTGTTGGCAGCAGTTACCGGGTGAGTCCAGCCGTGCAACGACCACATACGCTCCGGCACATGCCAGTCGTACAAAAAAAAGTCGTGTAAAAGCGCAGCGCGGATAAGGCTCTGCTTGTCGCTGAGCTTGAATACTTCAGCAATGGCAAAGCTCATCCGCGCCACTGCCACGCTATGCTCATACACCGAAACCGTACCATGCTGGATAAACTGCTTGCACTCGGCAAACTTTTCACTGTCGCGGATAGTTTCCGCGAGATGCTCAAAAAGATTCTCGTTTCTCATACTAAAGTCCGTCAGTTTTATTAGGGATGCCTGCTCGTTTGTTGCGGATACATGCGCCATAAGTGAAGATGATGTCAAGCGTGAATCCAAGCATAAACACCCCATCAAGCCAATATAGCGCAGGCATGCCCACAATGTCCATGAGCCACAGGGTCGCGTCCCAATAAAAGTATACAAACACCAATGCCACCAGCCCGAAAAATAGCGATGTGGTCAGCGCAATGCGGCGCTGAAAGTTACACCAGTAGGTGAAGGGATAGGTGGCGTAATCCCAACTCCGTTTGCCAACGACCTTCTCCAGAAACAACGCCGCGAGGTACTCAACAACAGTGCATAAAAGTGTACCTGCGATATACACCAACAGTGGCTGCGCCTTGAGCGGCGTCAGTATGGCATAGATAGCAAAGCCGCCAATGCCATGCACTGGCACATAGGGGCCGCGAAGGCTGCCCTTGTTCACCAGACGCTTGCGTACAACTGATTCCATCACACATTCACCAGCCCAGCCGGAAAACGAAAAGAAGAAAAAGGCAAAGATACAGCGCCCAAGGCTCAGGTTAAACACAGGTATCATGGTTCACCACTAATCGCTACGAGACCGCCGCGATTTTACGGCGCAGAAACTCGTAAAACGGTAACCGAGAAAGCATCGTATTGATGCCATGTCCAGGTGTATCCTCATGGTCCCCATCGCTGTTGTCAAAGTTCTTCGCGTTCATAATAAGCATCTGCAAGCGGTTTTCAATATTGGCAAAGCTCGTGTCCGGGTCGTAATCCAACGGCAGTATCTGTATTGCCGGGAATTCTTCTTTAATGCGCTTGATGACCCCGCGACCACAGACATGGTTAGGCAGACACCCAAAGGGCTGGATAATGACGAATGACTTCACCCCAGCGGCAGCACGATGCAAAATGTCAGCCACCATTAAGAAGCCCTCGCCAGACTGGATCGAGTGGTGAATGATGTGATCGCTGAGCTTTGCCATCTGGGGCAGACGCAGGCTCGGCTCAAACAGCGGGTGCTTGTGGGCAATATATTCCACAAGGTCAATGGCAAGGTCAGAATAGCGCTCTCCTCCAAAGGCATAGAGCATATCCGGCAGCGAATGATGCACGTTAAAGTCCAACACCTCTGACACCGTGTGAAACAGCATGAGGTTACGGTACACATCGTACATTCGCGGCAGTTCCACCTCCATGCCGTTCTTTTCAAGGTACTCCTCAATGTTAAAGTTAGAGCCATTGTGGAAGGTCATAAGGTACTCGCCGGTGATGAAAACAATGGGTTTCCGTATGGTTCGATCGTAGGGAATGGCGCATAGAGCGTCTAGGGCTTTTTTATACGCCATGTATGCAGCTGACATTGACAGCCCGCGCACAGATAAGCCACGCATTGACAGGGCATCGCAAATCTCATCAACAGCTGCTTCGAACACACGGTCGGTTTCGCCCTTATTTAGCTCGTAGGGGCGAATCTTGCGACGCAGGTCTTCAAGCACATCGGTTATAATGATGCCCCAGGCCGCACGCGCATAGGTGAGCTTGCTGAACCGAAATGCAGGGTGCAGGTTCTTGGTGTCACTAAAGTCAGTTGACAGAATCGGCACGTTGGCATAACCAGCATCGTCAAGAGCCTTACGGGTGAGCATCATGTAGTTGGTAAGACGGCAGTCACACATGGTCTTACCTGTACCCACTACCACGTGGTCCGGGTCATAACGCCCGCTTTGGAGCGCCTCCAGCGCCTCACCAATGATCATCTGCGCCGGAAAGCAACTATCGTTATGAACATACTTCTTACCGAGCCTCATCGCCTCCCTGCCTCCCATTGGCAGGGCATCAACCTTGAGACCCTCACTGCGAAGTGTGGCAGTCATAACCTTACAATAAGCACGGCTGACGTTAGGGATCAGAATGGTCTTCAGATTACGATCTTCTTTGGCGAACTTCACCTCATAAGGATCACCCAGCACCCTTGTTATGACATCTCCCATCTCTTTTTGTCGCCGTGCCTGCACGGTCTCAATGAACGAGCGCACCCGTATCCGCAGGGGACCCGCAACATCGCTTTCATCAAGCTTGAGTATCAACGGCGACTTACCAGCAATTTCATACAATAGCCGCGTTACTTCGTCAGTGAAAAGCGCGTCGTGTCCACAGCCAAAGCTGAATATCTCAACGTATTCCAGCGCCGGATGCTCCGCTGCCAGTATCGCGCCAGCCAAAAGGCGCGCATGGTTACTGTTGGTTATGTCGATACGGGTCTTCGACAGGTCAACATCCTGCACTCCGGGAAGAGCGTCCACAGTCAGCACGGGAATTCCAAGACTGGTGAAGTAACGGGAAAGCTGATGATTCACCAGTTGGTCAAACTGGTAATGCCGTCCTGCCAGCACTACCGCAAAGGCTGTAGGATCAACCTGCCGCGCCTTCTCCACACTGGCGATGATGCGTCTACCCTCAGCACACAGGTCCGCATTAAACATTGCCAGCGCCTCGTCCCCTTGGACAATGGCTTTGAGACAGGTCTCTTCATCAATACCAAACGTATTCTTCATATAACGACTGAGCTGGTAATCACGATCCTGTTGCTTAAACCAGTGAAAGATTGGCGTGTCAAACGGTGTGTGCCAGCGCCGCTCAGGATCATCGGAATACTTCATAACAAGAGGATAGCCTTTCAGTACCGGACAAGTAAAGGTACTCTGCGATTCAAGGTTTTCTGAAGGCAAGTGGTTAAACAACGGCATAAACACGCGGTCAACCTTGCCACCGCTATCAAAGAGATCGTGCAGATGCCCGTGTGCCAGCTTTGCCGGAAAGCACACCGTGTCAGAGGCTACAAACGGAAGTCCGGTTTCAAACAGTTTTTTGGAGCTGGGGCGCGAAGTCTTTGTCTTAAAACCAAGCGCGTGAAAGAACGTGGTGAAGAACGGCATAGTACGCCAGAAGTCCAGCACGCGCGGCAGTCCAATAACCAGGTTCCGCGGCCTATCAACCAGGGTAAACGCATAGTCCTTGAACAGGAGCTTTTCCCGCGTCTTGATCATGTCAGGAACAGCGTCCATATCAGCCTTGATCTTCCTTAGCTTCTCACGCAGCTTCGCGTCTTTTGGATCGCCCAGCAGTTCACCGCGTTCACAGCGGTTACCCGTGATCCACGTCTTCCCGTTAGAGAACGTAATAAGAGTACGCTTACAGTTATTCGTGCAGAAGTAACAGATTACGTTTGATTCTTGAGTATACGCAAAAGTCTCTAAGGCGTCAAAGCCAATGAAGCGCGAGTGCGCGTGTTGCTGTGGCTGCCCCGTGCAGTGTTTCTTGGTAAGCAGGGCTATGCCAATAGCGCCCATCTCCCCTGGATAGGGAGCGCGGACAACTTCTTTCCCGATGTACTGCTCCAGCGCCCGCAACACCGCATCGTTCTTGAACGTACCGCCTTGTACCACAACCTCGTCACCAAGCACGGAAAAGTTCGACAGACGCACCACCTTAGTAAACACATTTTCAATGATAGAACGACATAGACCCGCCATAATGTCATCCGCCTGTTTACCGTTTTTTTGTTCCGTGATAATCGTACTGTTCATAAATACAGTACAACGGCTCCCCAATTCCGCTGGATGCTGGGCGTCAAAGGCCGCAGTGGCAATTTTTTCAAGCGGAATGTTAAGATTGACAGCAAAGTTCTCAAGAAATGAGCCGCAACCAGAAGAACAGGCTTCGTTCACCGTGATGTTGGTAACAACACCGTTGCTGATACTGATGGCTTTCATATCCTGCCCTCCAATATCCAGTATAAAGCTAGCATCAGGCGCATATTTCCGCGCTGCCTCAGCATGCGCCACCGTTTCCACCGTGTGATAGTCCGCGCCAAAGGCTTTGTCAAAGAGCAGTTCCCCATAGCCAGTGGTTCCAAGCGCAATAATCTCCAGGCTCACACCATCATCGTCATACCGTTTCTTCATATCGAGCAAGGCTTGCCTGATAACCCTGAGTGGCTCGCCCTTGTTATTGGCATAAAAGCGGTCTACCACCGTTTCGTTTTCGTCAAGCAGCACAAACTTCGACGTAGTTGAACCAGCATCAATGCCCAGATAGACCCGCAGGGTATCGCCACGCTGTGCTGTGTGATGCGGCGGTGGCGCTAACTGGTGACGCTTATCAAAGTCAGCCCGTTCCTGCGCTGTGGCAAAGTAAGCAGCCCCCTGCGCCGGCACTTTATCACGAAGCTGCTTACGAAAATTGGACAGCGTAGTAAGCGCATCCTTCAGACTAAAAGCTCTGATGTTTTCAACAGTGCCTTCTGTAAAAATCTCTTCTATAGATAAGGCTGCCCCATAAGCGATCAGTGTTTCAGGACTTTCAGGGCGGATGATGTCATTGTCGCTCAGTCCCAGACGCTCGGCAAAAACGCGAATGAGACTGGGGTTAAACGTAAGCGGACCGCCTTCAAAGATGATGGGCGGCTTGAGTTCAAGACCCTGAGCAAGTCCGCCAATGGTTTGCTTGGCAATAGCGTGAAATGTTGACAGGGCAATGTCCTCGCGGAGTCCGCCCTGATTGAGCAAGGGCTGTATATCGGTTTTGGCAAACACGCCGCAACGACCAGATATGTCATAGACTGCCGTACCTTTTGCTGCCAGTGTCTCGAATTCCTCCACAGGTGTACGCAACAGTGTGGCAACCTCGTCAATGAACGCCCCCGTGCCGCCAGCGCAGTTCCCGTTCATTCGCATATCCGATGCCACCAGTCGGCCGCTTACCTCATCGTGGTAAAAAAACACAATCTTAGCATCCTGTCCACCAAGTTCAATGGCAACCCGCGCATGGGGGTAAAAGGCCCGCACTGCAACCGCGTTAGCCACGACCTCCTGCACGAAGTGCGCCCCGATAGCATCGGCGATTGGTTTACCACCAGAGCCGCAGATAGCAGCGCGGAATGTGGCGTGAGGGAAGTGTTCCTGTACTTCAGCAAGCAGTTCTCTTGCTGTTTCCGACTGATAGGCATTGTGCCGCCGGTAACGCGAAAACCGCGCCTTTTTGGTCAACGGGTCCATAACAACAACTTTCACAGTCGTAGAACCGACATCAATTCCAAGCCTCAAAGTCTCTTTGTCCATGCGAAGATAATACCCATTTTTTAAACTTATGCAAAGGTACTCAAAGCCGCACAGCAACTCGCACTATAAACAGTATGTTTTGGTCTGACCTGCATTGAGAAGAGTCAGCGCATCTGTGAGCGCTTCCCTCTCTGCGAATTGCCGCCTTGTGTGCAGGACTAGTTATAGAATGGCCAGGATTGCATAAAAATGCATAGTACAAGAAACGGGAAATGCTTTAAAAGAGAACCATGGCTGCATTATTAATTTCAAGACTAAAATCACTACGAATCATCGAAAAATAATAAGAGAACTTGTTGACAACAACAAGTTCAATAAAAGCAAGGTTAAGCGAGATACAGTATGTTGAGATAATGGGGTGGATTATGCTCCTGAATATTGGTATAACTAAATAAAAACACGGCAAAAAATCGCGTAAAACATGTGCTGGATTCTTTATCAAGGATTATGACAAAATAGACGGCTGACTCTATAAAACTGCACACACTATTTTCAAACAGTACACCGCTGTACCTACTGGATTGTTTACGGAGTTTGCGCGACCTGCTGTACCTTCTTGTTTTTCGTTTCTGCCAACCTTACAACTGCGAAGAAAGTCTGCTACTTGACATCATTTCAAACGATGTTGTATTATCCTTATAAAACGGTTCTCATAAAAGGAGGTATTATATGCCTAGAATTACAGATGATCAGGAAGTGCTACACGAGCTTCCGCTCTGGCTCTATCCGAACCATTTAGACGAGGTGGAGGGTAAGTATCTAGCGCGGCCGCGGGGCTTGCAGATGCTCTCGACACGGGAAGTGTGCGTCAAGGCTGTGAAAGACGGCTATCCTGGCAGTGTGGACGATATGGAGAAGTCCATCAGCTGGTTTCTTGACACAGCGGTTTTTGATCTTCTGGACGGCTACGGGGTCAACTTTGGCGGTTATTTTTCTACTCGTCTGAGGGTAGGCGGGGCGTTTGAGAATGAGTTAGAAGGTTTTCTACCGGAGAAGCACCCTATTGGTTTTACGTTTGCCACTCTTAGCAAGTTACGCAATCTGCTCAGCCGCATTCGTTATCGGTTAGAGGGTGTAGCAGGGGATGGGTCGGTCATTGCCGAGTTCATCGACAATACCACGTCCACCGTGAACGAGAAGGTAACGCCGACAGGTGTATTCACCATTCTTGGTGCGAAAATCAAGATCGCGGGTGATCCTGACAAGACAGGTATCTACTTTTCCACGCCTAGTGATCCTGGTGTAACGATCAAGGTAGCTGGCAATCTTGTAGAAAACAGTCCTGCCAAGATCATTGCCGTAGTTCCGGATTTATCCACAGGTAAGAAGTGGACGGTACAGATATGCACGCAGTATTCTGGTTCTGGCAAACTGCTCAAGGAAGTTCGCACTATTGAAAGCGACTTCAAGCTCGATACGTAAGGCTGCTTCAGGGTGTTAGTTCTGGACGGATCAGGGGTCTCGTTCTGGACGGAACGAGGTGTTAGTTCTGGGCGGATCAGGGGTCTCGTTCTGGGCGGAACGAGGGTCTCGTTCTGGACGGATCAGGGGTCTCGTTCTGGGCGGAACGAGGGTCTCGTTCTGGGCGGATCAGGGGTCTCGTTCTGGGCGGAACGAGGTGGTAGTTCTGGACGGATCAGGGGGCTCGTTCTGGGCGGATCGGGGGGGTAGTTCTGGACGGATCGGGGTGGGAGTTCTGGACGGAGCGGGGGGGTCGTTCGGGT
>JAIRYV010000089.1 GCA_031267685.1 Treponema sp. | reverse complement strand
CGCAGCACTCTGCGGTAAGCCTGCGCAGCACCAAAACTGACGCTTGTGATGTTGCTCACCATGTCGCCGGTACTGGTAATAACCGCGTACAGCCATTCCAAGGCGTGGGATGCATTCAGATGCCAGCGCACCGCGTCTTCGCAGGTCAACTCATAGCGGGGTGTGTGTCTGGCACCTGTATGTTACTACCAGAACAGCAAAATCTCTTGTTGACATTGCGATAAGGGCGACTTAGTATATACTCTTATACCAGCATGGCGCAGGGAATCAAGGTCTAGGACAATAGTACTTGCCTCTTGGTGGTAAGGTAGAAACCTTGTAAGGAGCTATTATTATGGAAGAAACAAAGCGAGTGGCAGGTATATTGCTGGCGTTAAGCAGCCTGCCGTCTGAATATGGAATCGGGTCTTTTGGAGAAGCAGCCCGGCAATGGGTCGATTTTCTGTACAGCGCTGGACAAAAACACTGGCAGATTCTGCCACTGAACCCCACAAGCTGGGGAGACAGCCCATATCAGAGCTTTTCCGCGTTTGCAATCAGCCCCTACTATATCGACTTAGACACTTTACTTACTCAAAGGCTTTTGATGAAGGACGAGCTTGCAGGCATCAACTGGGGCAAAGATGCCGAGCGGGTCGATTACGCCGCGCTGTATAGAGAGCGTGAACCAGTACTGCGTAAGGCGTTTTCGCGGTTTAAGGGCGGAGCTGACTATGAGCAGTTTTGCGCGGAACAGGCATTCTGGCTGCATGACTACGCCTTGTTTATGGCACTTAAGCAAAAGAACAACGGGCGTTCATGGCTGGAATGGGAGCCAGACCTGCAAATGAGAGAAGCCGCCGCACTTCTTCGCGCCAAAACCACGCTTAAAGATGACCGGGCGTATCACACGTTTGTTCAATACGTGGCTTTCACTCAATGGAAAGCCATAAAAGAGTATGCCAATGGCCGCAGCATCGGGATCATCGGGGATATACCTATTTACGTGGCTATGGACAGCGCTGATGTGTGGGCAAATAGCGAGCTATTTCTCCTTGACGAGCAACACAGGCCCATTAGGGTGGCTGGCTGTCCCCCAGATTCCTTTGCTGCTGGCGGACAACTCTGGGGTAACCCACTCTACCGCTGGGATAGGCTAGATCAGTCTGCTTACGCATGGTGGCTATCCCGACTGCGCTCCGGTTTCGCGCTTTACGACACAATCCGTATCGATCACTTCCGCGGCTTTGAAAGTTATTACGCTATTCCTGCTGGCGATGCTGATGCAAGTGGCGGGCATTGGGAAAAAGGACCAGGCTTTACGTTTATAAATGCAGTGCAAAAGGCACTGCCTCAGGCGCCTATCATTGCCGAAGACTTAGGCTATCTCACCAAAGAAGTACGGGACTTGTTGGCAGCTTCGGGCTATCCGGGTATGAAGGTCTTACAGTTTGCCTTTGACTCAAGAGAACCGAGTAACTATATGCCCTATACCTACGAGCGCAACTGCGTGGTATATAGTGGGACCCACGATAACAGTACGTCGGCAGGCTGGTTTATGAGCGCACCGGCTGAAGACATTGAAGCAGCTAAAACCTATTTTGGATTTCGGCAAACGCCTGAAAAACGCGAGGCAAGCTGGGCCTTTAGCCGGGCCGCGCTTTCAAGTGTAGCAAATCTGGCAATTATCCCCATGCAAGATTACTTGGGCTTAGGAAACGAGGCGCGTATGAACACTCCGTCAACACTCGGTAGCAGTAACTGGCAATGGCGGCTTCAGCCGGATGTGCTTGGTAACGAGGCTGCGCGAGCGTTTGCCCAGGAGATACGCGCCATCACCGTGCTTAACGGACGCTGACCCTATTAACATCATACCTAGCTGACGCGTCGATATCCGGTCTTAACGTATCAATACGCGCCCAGGTTTTAAACCTCATGCGTAAACCACAAAAGTAGTGCCTGCTCATGGGGTCGTATCCCCCTGACATTGGTCGTAAAAATGAGGCATGGTCTCTTTAGGCTTATTTTTTTGGTGATGTAACGTGCCATAGTGTCAAACACATTCTTCCGCGCTATACTATTCTTGTCGCTCATAGAGCGGCTATCTTACAAGTAAGTGGGTGTTTTACAGGGCATTGTTTAGCCCCCAGCTTGAACATCGAACTACAAAAACAGTTACTTTATAAGGAAACTGCTTTGACGACGGTGAGACCACGCCGGTCAAGGCTGAAATCCTCGCGGTGAACAAACCTCATACCTTCAAGGCGATAGTCATTACGGCCCTTGTAGTTAGCAAGGACTACATGCTCAAGGTGGTTATGCAGAGTTCGGCGAGAGGTTCAAGCGGACTTCTCAAAGGTCTGTGGGAGATTCATCCCGATTTCAAGCTGACCGCCCATTCTGTTCAGGCTTAGCGCAGGGTGCTGCTCAGGCTTACCGCAGGGTGCTGTTCAGGCTTACCGCAGGGTGCTGTTCAGGCTTACCGCAGGGTGCTGTTCAGGCTTACCGCAGGGTGCTGTTCAGGCTTACCGCAGGGTGCTGTTCAGGCTTAGCGCAGGGTGCTGTTCAGGCTTAGCGCAGGGTGCTGTTCAGGCTTACCGCAGGGTGCTGTTCAGGCTTAGCGCAGGGTGCTGCGTAGGCTTAGCGCAGGATGCTGCTCAGGCTTAGCGCAGGGTGCTGCTCAGGCTTACCGCAGGAGGCTGTTCAGGCTTAGCGCAGGGTGCTGCTCAGGCTTAGCGCAGAGTGCTGCGTAGGCTTACCGCAGGGTGCTGTTCAGGCTTAGCACAGGGTGCTGTTCAGGCTTAGCACATACTTGTGTTCAGGCTTAGTGGGGTTTTAAGCTTTCTTTAAGTTTTCCTCAAACTTTGCAGACCAGTTGTCGATCTTTTTTTTCACTATCTCGGATTCATCCGCTTCTCCGAGCAGGAGGTGCAGACGACGGAGCGCATACAGAAAGTTGATGGCGATTCTGAAATCATCAAGCTGACTCGTGGCAACCTCATAACGAAGGCGATACCGATCAGCAGCCTTCATAAGCATTTCTTTGGCAATATCTAGATGTTGAGTAGTGGACTCATACCATGGGGAATAGAGGTCTGTGTTGACGGCGATCTTTTTGAGGTCAATGAGGTTCTTTATTACCGCAGCAATCTTACCTGTCAGCTCAACACAAGGCCACTTCCAGCGGGAATTCTCACTAAGGGACTGTTCAAACAGGTCGAGTGTGAGTCCCAGCTTCTGGGCTATGAGGTAGCGCCGTGTTGGATCTGCAGCTTCAATGACGGCGAGTTTGTCCTCATAATCAGAAAAAGGCGCGTCTACCTTATTGGTAGTAACAGCCTCAAGATAGCTGATACCTTTTGCTATATACTTCCTGCCTTCGGTGATGAACGAATCATTGGGTGCATTGAGCATAGCCATAGAAAGTTTTTGAAATACAATGTAATACGAGCTGATATTGAGCATAGTATCAGTCAGCGCGATACACGAGCAGGGATCGCCTGATTCGTTTTCGAGCAGACGCTTTTCCTCTTGTAAGAGCATATCAATTCTTATTTTATATGAAGCGGTTCTTTTTATGTAAAGTTCACGATCAGCTTCTGAAATCTTTGCCATTCTTTTCACCTGTGATGATATTTTGCGAGTAAGTCATCGGCGTGAGCGAGTGCTGCGGTTCCCGCGTCACCGGAGAGCATACGCGCTATTTCCGCGCGCTGTTCTTTTGAGCGCAGTTCCTGGACGCTGGTGATAGTCCGCTCGCCCTCGGCTGTCTTCACGACCTTAACATGATTATCGGCACGGACTGCAATACTAGCCAGATGGGTAACGCAAAATATCTGCTTCAGGGCGCTGATTCTCGCCAGATATTCCCCCACAGTTATGGCGACTTCTCCGCCGATGCCCGTATCGATCTCGTCAAACACTAAAGTTTCAAGCGTATCAGCGCCGGAAAGCGCGGTTTTGATGGCCAGCATGACGCGGGATAGCTCGCCGCCACTGGCAATGCGGGCAAGCGGTTTCTCTGGCTCGCCCTTGTTGGCTGATATAAGAAAATCAACCTCATCCATACCCCAGGGTCCAATGGGGCCAGTTTTAACGGTAACCAGAAGATGCGCCGCAGGCATACCCAGTCGCCCCAGGACTTCGCCCACTGCCGTACCGAGACGTAACGCGGCGGCCTTGCGTCTTGCGCTTATACTTGTAGCGCGGGTGGCAATGTCTTTCTCAAGCGCTGCAATTTCTTCTTTTAGCTTCTCCCGGTTTTCCTCAGCATGGGAAAGCGCATCAATCTCCGCCTCAGCCTCAGTCCGGTATCGCAGAAACGCGGCTTCGTCCCCGTTTCCATACTTTTTCTTGAGCCGGTAGAGCAGGGCAAGCCGTTCCTCCACTTCTTCAAGACGACGGGGATCATAGGTCAAGTCCTCACGGTAGGCGCGGAATTCGCCGGCAATGTCCTCGGCTTCGTAGTAAAGGTCATCCACCCGCTTACGAAGCGTGGCAAGTGATTCGTCAATGGCAACAGCGCTTTCAAGCGCCGGACGAGTTCTACGCGCCAAGCTCAAAACCGAAACTTCGTCGTCAAAGAAGGAACCTGCAGCGTTGTTTACCTGTTCCGCTAGTTTCTCGAAGTCACCCAGACGCGCAGCCTCGTTTTCGAGTTCCCGAATCTCCCCGCTTTTAGGCGCGACGCTAGTGATTTCCTCTATCGCATAACGCAGTATCTCAAGTCGTTCTTCCCGTTCTCGCGCTGAACTTAACTTTGCCTCAAACACCTTCTTTTTCTCAGCCAGCTCAAGAAACCGCTCATTATACGCAGTGGTTTCAGTTTCAAGCAGGGCAAAACGGTCCAGATACTTGCGATGATTCTCCCGCCTCAGAAGCGATTCATGGGTATGCTGGCCGTGCAGGTCAAAGAGCATAGCCATGAACTCCGCAAGTTCATTGCGGGTGAGCGGCACATTCTGGATATACATGGAACCGCGCCCGCTGGTTTTGAGGTTCCGTCTAACAACAAGCCGATCTTCGTCCAAAAGAATATCCCGCTGGGCAAGCCAGACACGAGCATCATCGTTTTTCGCACTCACCGAAATCGCGGCGGACACGCTAGTTTCCTCAGTGCCACTGCGGATCGAGTTGGCATCTGCCTTCGCACCTAACAAAAAGCTCAAGGCGCCTACGATGATAGACTTGCCCGCGCCAGTTTCACCGCTTAACACAGTGAATCCCCGATCAAAGTTAAGGGATAGATTTTCAATAAGGGCGAAATTTCTGATGCTCAGTTCTTCAAGCATGGTCGTCTCCATCGTCGGCTTTGTCGTCGCTGCCTGCAAAGCCGGCGCTACCCGCACTACCAGACCACGAGAGCTTGGCGCGAAGCGCTTCGTAAAACACGCTCCGGTCTGACGCAATAAAGGTAGCCCGATAGGGTGCTTGTTTCACATATATGCGGTCATTGGGTTCAAGTCCCTGGGTAACCTGACCATCAAGGGTCAGAAGCACGCCGCTGCGCGGACGCGATTCAACTCTTATAACAATGGTTTCACCGGCAGGTACGACAAGCGGCCTGCTCGACAGACTGAAAGGACAGATGGGATTAATGATAAGCGCATCCATCTCTGGATCGAGGATCGGGCCGCCAGCTGACATGGAATAGGCGGTGGAACCAGTCGGCGTGGCAACGATCAGCCCGTCGGAGCGATATTCACCGAGACCAAGCGATGCGCTGACCTCTACCTTGAGGCGTATCAGTTTGGCGATGCCTGACGCGGAAATAACAATATCGTTAAGACAGGTTCCGAGCGCTACAACCTTATCAGCCCGCTCAACCCGCACCTCAAGCATGAGCCGCCGAGAAAGCCCGACCTTGCCCGCCTGCCATTGTTTAAACGTATCAGCCCATTGCTCAGGCAGCACAGACGCGATAAACCCAAGGGTCCCTAAATGGATCGGGAAGATTGGCGTACCGAAACGCGCCAAGGCGCGCGCCGCAAACAGTACGGTTCCATCCCCACCCAAGCTGAACGCGAGATCATATAGGTCAAGCGCCGAATCATCAACTTTCAAATTTTCAGACTCCAGCGACAATGTATCAATGAGAAAACCCTGTTTCGTGAGTTCCCCGTTTATTTCATCAGCCAGAACCTGCGCACCGGTCTTGTAGATATTGATGAAGAGCAACACCTTCTTGGACATATTTTTCCTATCTCCTTTATGGCAATGTACCAATCAGTTTAGCGACTTTCTCGATGGCTAGAGCCCCCAGTCGGGGATAGAGGGGGAAAAGCACGGTTCGCAGAGACAAGGCGTAACTTTCGGGGCAGAGACTCGAAGGAATCGCACCGCTTCCCACAAGCGTTTCATCAAAGGCGTTTTCCACGACAATTTCCTTGCGTTTGGCATAAGCCTTCACATCTTTCACGCCGCTCTCAAGAATCAGCGGAAAGGCATAGTTATTGTAGGTATCATCCTGTATGAAACGCTTATGACGCGTCCGCATGGCGCTCTGGACATAGATTTGCGCAATCTCCCGACGCTTCTCAAGGTTTTTGGCGGCCTCCCGGAACTGTACGGTCGCCATTACCGCGTTCATATCCGGCAGTTGGTATTCTGGCAGCAAGCTCTCACGGTTCCGCAACACTGCGGCGTCACGGCGATTCACCGAGTAAAGCAAGGCCCCGCAACCTGCAGTGAGCATATCCCGCGCCTCAAGCCCCAGTATCGTAAACATTGAGGAAGACAGCAGCTTTCCCTCTTCCCGCACTGTGCCGTAACTCTGAGAAATGTTTTCAATAATCGGAAGCCCAATCTGGCTAATGGCAGCAGCGTCCGGCACAAAACCCAGCGTATGATGAAGAATGATAGCGTGCGGCAGAACGCCTTCCGGTCTGGCGCTTATAGCTGCCTCAACGGTCTCACGATTTACACATGCAGAAAACGGCGCTACATCGCAATACAAGGGACAGAGACGCAAGTCCTCGATAACACGCAGATAGTAACGAGGTGAAAGCGCAGGAATCAGTATTCCCGCGCCATCCTCAAGGTTGAGCAGTTTCAGCGCCATGTACAACGCGATAGCCGGACTTCGCAGGCCTAGGCAGTAATCAAAGCCCAGTGATTCTTTCGCGTGTTGCAACAGCAATCTGGTTTGCTCGCCCGGACCAATCTGATCTTCCACCAACGCCGTCAGAACCGCGTCCATCTCCTTCCGCCTGATGGTTGGAGAATAGACTTCAATCTTCATATTTAAGCATTAAGCCCGACAATTTTCTGGAGTTCTTTTGGATTAAAGAGATCACGGATACCCAGAATGACCAGATAACCATGCTCCTGACGCACAACTCCCTGAATATACTCCGCGCCTATACCAGCCACCATCTGCGGTGGCGGCTGAATATCTTCCTTTTCAATAGTCACCACCCGCGACACACGATCAATGATAACCCCCAGCTTCATGCCATCAATATCCAGAATGACAAAGCCAGACAGTAGCTCGTCTTCCTCAGATTCCGCCAACTTCCGCAGATGAAACCGCTTATGCAGGTTAATAATAGGAATGATCTCACTGCGAAGGTTAAAGATACCTTCAACATACGAAGGAGCATTCGGGATTGCCCGAATGGTCTGAACATGGACGATCTCCTTCACATCCATGATATTGATCCCATATAACTCTTCGCCAAGCTGAAACGTAACCAATTGTTGTTGTTCGGCCATACTTATCCCCTTTTAAACTAATATAACATTATATATAGTTTTCTTTCAAGTGTATTAACGAGAATCTTAAACACATTCGCTATAAGCCCAGCTCACAATAAGCAATAGCTTGTGTACGAATCAGAAAGAGGTGTACACTAACTAAGCAATCTTTAACTTACAAGAAGCGGTTCCCCAATGTGACTTTTTAAACCGCTTCAAAAGGAAATGTCTATGAAAAGAAAAGCGTTGATCCTCTGTGGAGGCTGGGACGGGCATGAACCAAAGCTGGTGAGTGCGCGTTTCAAAGACTTTCTTGAATCCGAGTGCTTTGAGGTTAATCTCTCAGAAACACTCACGGTTCTGGAAGACAAGGATTACCTTATGTCTCTGGACCTGTTCGTGCCGGTCTGGACAGGTGGTCAGCTTACTGGTGAGCAGGAAGGACTGGTTATGGAAGCCATCGGTTCAGGCGTTGGCATGGCGGGCTGTCATGGGGGTATGTGCGACTCCTTCAGAACCAATGTGGGATGGCAGTTCATTACCGGCGCAAACTGGGTTTCCCATCCGGGCGGCGACGGCACCCCATACCGCGTGAACATTATCAGCAGCTCCAATCCTCTTACCGAGGGGATTAAGGACTTTGACGTCAGTTCCGAGCAATACTACCTCCATGTTGACCCAGCTAACGAGGTACTGGCGACCACGCGCTTCTCTGTATCGGTCAAGTGGTATCACTCGGCTAATGGCGAGGTTGACGTGCCAGTGGTATGGACAAAACGCTGGGGACATGGGCGGGTTTTCTATAACGCCCTGGGACATCACAACGACATATTCGACATTCCAGAGGCTTGGGAGCTTATGAAACGGGGTACGCTTTGGGCTGCCGAAGGAAAGCGGATCGCCGTTGAACATGGGTATTCAGCAGAAGACTTTAAAAACGAGAGGAAGATGTTTTAATGACCATTCAGCGTATCGGTATAGTCGGGGTAGGTGCTATAAGTGGCATCTATCTCAAGAATCTGACGGGTATGTTCGGGCAGCGGGTGAAAGTAAGTGCTGTTACAGACATCATTCACGAGCGGGCGGCAAAGGCCAGCGCGGATTATGGAATTCCCCATATCCTCAAAACCGAAGACCTCATCAATAGCCCGGATGTGGACATCATTCTCAACATCACCCAGCCGCAGAACCATTACGGCGTGGCTCTTGCCGCGGTCAAGGCCAGCAAGCATGTATATGATGAGAAACCTCTCTGCGCCAAACGCCAAGAAGCGCAAGAAGTGATAGAAGTCGCGGCCAAAAACAAAGTGCGCGTGGGCGGCGCTCCCGACACCTTTCTAGGCGCGGGCATTCAGACCTGCCGTAAGCTCATCGACGATGGCTGGATAGGGCGTCCCCTTGCCGCGACCGCGTTTATGATCGGCCACGGCCATGAAACCTGGCACCCAGACCCAGAGTTCTACTACAAAACCGGTGGCGGGCCTATGTTCGATATGGGGCCATACTACCTAACTGCGCTGGTAAACCTACTTGGTCCAATCACGCGGGTCTGTGGTTCCGCAAAAAAAGGCTTTGAAACCCGCACTATCACGAGTCAGCCTCACTATGGTGACATCATCACGGTTGACGTGCCGACCCATATTGCCGGCGTGCTTGACTTTGCCTCTGGCGCGGTTGGAACTATCATCATGAGCTTTGACGTGTATTCCCATACCTTGCCCTTCATTGAGATTTACGGGTCAGAAGGTTCGCTGAGGGTTCCAGACCCTAACTGTTTTGGCGGTCCGGTTTATGTGCGGCGAGGTTTTGCCGAGACCTGGTCGGAAATCCCGCTATTGAAGGGTTTCTCTGAGAACAGTCGCGGTATTGGCATCACGGACATGGCTGAAGCCATCACCGAAAACCGCCCCCACCGCGCTTCTGGCGAGCTTGCCTATCACGTTCTCGATGTGATGCACGGCGTTCATGACGCCTCCACCTCCGGTTCATACTACAACGTGAAAAGCGCCTGCTCCCGCCCTGAGCCGCTTGATTAAGAAAGCAGAGCCAGCCAATCCCCAGTCAGGTTCCCTACGCAAAAAGCCCGCCACATTGGCAGGCTTTTTGCGCGTTTTTGTTTACTGCTTCACCCGTGAAAGTGTAACAGCGCAGGTCGTAACGATGTCGTCAACCGATGCGCCACGGGAAAGGTCGCTGAGGGGTTTGGCAAAGCCTTGCAGAAACGGGCCAAAGGCGTCAGCCTTGCCAAGACGCTGAACAAGTTTATAGCCGATGTTTCCAGAGGCGAGATTAGGGAAGATCAGCGTATTCACCCTGCCGCGTATAGGGCTACCCGGCGCCTTCTTGTCGGTAACTGACGGCACTAAGGCGGCATCAGACTGTAACTCACCGTCGAACACAAAGTCTGGATTGCGAGACTTGAGGATTTCAACAGCCCTTTGTACCCGACCAACGTCGTCAAACTTTGCCGAGGCTGAACCTTTGCTGGAGAATGACAGCAAAGCCACTGTTGGTTCCACGCCAAGAAACTCACGGCACGACTGAGCCGCGCTTATGGCTATGTCGGCAAGCTGTTCCTCTGTAGGATCAGGAATCACAGCGCAGTCCGAGAAGATCAGCGCGCCCTCTACGCCCCAGGTCGGGTCAGTGGTCTGTACTACAAAGCAGGAGGAGGCTGTCTTGACCGTTGTTCCGATGATCGCAAGGCCAGCGACTAGCACATCGCCAGTGGTATGCTCCGCGCCTGCAACCATTGCGTCCGCTTCGCCTGTATGCACCATCATTGCGCCCCAGTGTAACGGTGCGACAATAGTCTTCTGCGCTTTCTCCTCTGTCATGGGATATTTCACTTCGACCCCCTTCTTTATCTTGGCCTCGTCCTTCTGTTTACCAATGGCGTAGTATTCCTGGACATATTTTTCGAGTAAGGGCGAAGTGGCAGGATTCACGATCTGAATGCAGTCCAGATTCACCCCAGCGCTGTCAGCGGCTTTTCTCACCTCAGCCTCCTCGCCCACCAGCGTTACCGTATCGGCGAGACTTTCATCCACAAGTATCCGCGCTGCCTTAATCGTGCGCGGTTCCGTACCTTCCGGCAGTACCAGCTTCTTTTGCAGCTTTTTTGCCTTTTCACGCATTTCTTTTACAAAGTCCATAGCAATAACTCCTTGTTATATTGTTTCTTTACGATCCATGCGTTCGCTTAGAGTGCGACTCAGCACCTCTTTCACGAAGAGCTTGATTCCAGTACCTATCATACGATTTTACAGAGACATCTTCAATATCCAGCAATGTACCATTTACCCATACGCTGCTTTCTTCTATAATATCGGACTTATCTCAAAGGGCAAAGTCGTCGCCCTTAGATTGAAATCATGGTCTCATTGTTGTATACTATAAAAGACACGTAAGAAGGATGGAACGAAATGGCTATACACAATCTGCACGATAACAGTTTCAAGGCTATCCTCAACGAACATGAGT